>NZ_JBAURI010001147.1:0-9529 GCF_049581145.1 Bradyrhizobium sp. | reverse complement strand
GCCATGCAGCTGAGACTATCGGCCTGGGCCCCGCTGCTCGACATCAGCAACATCAATCACGGCCTGCTCCTGCCCATCCTGCTGCATTGCGTCGACGAGCAGGGGCGCCCACTGCTCGGGCCACCCAGAACGGGCCGCGAAACCGAAGAATTCATGCGCAACGCCCATGCCGACATCCCGGCCGTCGTCGAGGCCATGCGCCAGTACTGGATGCCGATCCGATACGCACGCGCTGGCTGAACACTGCTTTCGTGGATCCTCATGCCGGTTACGGTTGACCCGAAGGGGCGGCCGGCGGCCAAAGTGATGCGATCAGCCCTAAACGGACGTTGGGCGGCTGCTGGCATCAGGCACAACCCGGGCAATTTCCCGCGTGATCCGAGAGCCGCACTCAGTTCCAACGCCATAGCCGAAGGCCCATGTTCTCGTTCCCCGTTATGTATCGGGTTTCTCCTTACCATCAAGCGACCTATCGAAGCGGCCGTTCGGCCCTCTCGCGATTGAGCATCTTGAGTGAGTGTGCCGCGCGGTGGTCAGCGAAAGTAGCCGATCGCCAAACCAAGCCCCAAGCCAGCCGCGAAAATAATGCAGGCCGCCACAGCTATATTGTCTTTCAGCCACTTGGGGAACTTGCGCCGATTCTTTGGTGTCGGCATCTGAAAGGCGCCACCCTTCCTGAGCCATTCGATGATCGCCGCTGATGTGACCTTGAACATCTCACGATGCGCCTCTCGGAAACTCGGATCCCGATAGCTCGACAAAAAATCGACCAGCACGAGTTCGGAGCCGTGGAACTCGCCGGTATGAAGATGGGTGCTGCGGACATATTGCGCCGGGAACGGGCTCTGCCGTACACGATCAACAGCGTCTCGCCCCAGCAAGGCCTCGATGACGGCGTAGCAATTTCGTCCATCATCGGGCGGCTTCAACGCTTCACATGCGATCGCCATCAACGTGAAACTAAGTGACGGCCGATCTTGCCAGTGAATGACGGCCTCCTGCCATTTGGCAGCTGCTTGCAAGAACTGGGCGCGTCGTTCTGCGCTAAGACCGCAGTACAAGCTCCAAAGATCGGCGATGTCCTCCCGGAAAGATATTTCATTGATACTACCATCAATCCCCTGCGGCGGATCGTCGATGGGATATAATGGAACCTGCTTGACGGTCCCGCGGCTCGGCATGCAGAGCGGATTAGTAGGCTCGAGATATCCCAGTGTCCGAACCTCGCAGCTCTTCATGTCGGCTGTCCAGACCCAGGCTCTTCCATGATCCAGCAATCGAACCGCGCGTTGGGTGACGACACTCAGAAACGCAGAGACCTCCAAGAGCATTTTTTGGCGCGCACTAATGATGTCGGGCTCACCAATGCACTCGGTAATTGCGTCCACATGAACGATCCGTGGACCTATTATCGCAGTCTCGTCTTGCAGGGACGGAGGTGCAAGGCGCGTTTTGTCGTCGAGCCACAGCTCACCGCGCCATGCCATTCCATCATCATATTGCAGGGTACTGCGAAAATAGCGTGGCTCCGTGCGGGCCGCGCGGCAATCATCATTGACCTCGCCAAAAAATAGCTGCGCGTCAGATAGCGGCAGGGTCGATGAAGCGAGACGCGCCCTGACCTTCAACGGGCCGCCGCGCTTTCGCTCCCAGACGATCTCAAGCTGAGATGTGCCGTTTTCGATAAGCGTGATTGTACCGCTGTTCTCGGCGCGATCGAGCTGACCTAATGCCGAGGACTGCCAGCCTCGTCGGTGACATCCCCAAGCGAGATAGCGTGACCATCGATCCGCTTGCTCTTCGTCGGCCGGGATTTCAAATTTGATCGGCCAGTCGCCAGCCTCGAACCGGCGATCTTTGACCTCCATCATGCCGCCCGCGCCATCGGTGACTCTGATGATGGACCTCGCTTTTTTTCGGACCACCGCCATACGGCTCTCCCTTGCGGCCCGGCCGGCTGGCTGCCGCGTTCGCAACAGTTAGTGATCAGTTGCTTTCACGCAAGTCGCTTCCCTCAATCGCATCTGCTTCATCTTGTGGTTAACTGTCTGGCCGAAAACGACAAGCGACCGCGCCGCGGATCGCAGAGGGGCGCGCGAGACTGACTTGCCGAAGACCGGTTCGGGTCATTCGCGACGCGGTCGGGCGGCCCTGTCACGTCCGTAAGTCGCCCGGTACGGACGCAACCGGGCAGCCAGGTGACGAACGTTGTCAGCCCTTAACAGACATCGGACGGTTTCTGGCGTCCTCAGCCATAGTACGGGACCAAGTCCGCCGCGATCTGAGAGCCGCCATAGTTCCGACGCCTTAGCCAAAGGCTCATGATCTGCGGTCTCTCTATCCGTCCTGGCATAGCGGAACACGTTGACGCTGGCATTCTCTCTGCCCGACCTCCGACCTCCGGTTCGTGCAACAAGAGACTCGTGCATCGCAAGATTTGAGTTTTGACCATGAGCTGCAGAGCACCTATATCCCGGCTCGTAAGGCGGTTGTCAGAATGGCGCACAGGGCATCTGGGCCGTGCGGCGGTGCTAGGTTAGGCCGGGAGCTTGACAATGATATCAAACGAAAGGCCCTGAGCCGATCATGCTTCCGAAATCGAAATCTTTACGGCAGTCGGGAAGGCCCTCTCATTTCGCGTCTGCTGCCTCGGACAGACCGAGTATCTACGATTCATCAACGAGGTGTTCGATAGCCTATCGCTCTCGGCGCCGTCTCAACTCGGATAGTCGAGGGTCAGCGTTTGTCTCAGATGCTTGCGCGAGTTGAGCGAGCACTGATTCGATCCTGTAGGGCCACAGTGTTGGGTCTTCCGCCAACACCACCCAAAGCAAGTCCAGGGTGGCCCGCGGATGACGTCGCGGCGGATAATTTTCAGATTCTGTTTTCAAAGCGAGCATATTTAGTGCCACGCCGCGAACAGGAACTAACCGCGGTATGATCAGCTCGACGACTTCAGGCATAAGGTCTCCGCTCGCCAATGCGAAGTCTGTCAGACGTGCTGAAACGCTCGGCGTTCGAAGCGCGCGCTGCTTCGGCCACACATGCTTCAGAAATGGAATCACTCTCTCGCGCCAATGCCCATCAGCCTGGGCCGACCATTGCTTGAGATGCCAGAGGAGCCGCCCCCGAAGCTCGTCATTGGTGTGGATTAGCACCTCGCGCAGCTCGACGTCCGTGACAAGCCGCTCAGGCTCCTCAGCGCTTGGCTCGGCGCCCCAGCCGGCGAGTAGAAATCCTGCTATGACGTTACCTTGCTCTTGACGAAGGCGTGGCTGGATAGTGCGAGCGACGAGGCCAGATTTCAGTCGTAAAAGAAGGGGGCGGCTTGGGAGCCGTCCTGCCCAAAGTACACCCTCCCAGAAAGCGTCTCCGTCGTCACCCGGATCGCCCACGCAAGACAGAAACTGTTGCTCTGTCCATTCTGGATCGATTGTGAAAAGCCACACCAATTGAAAACTAGTCATCGCTAGAGCTTGGTGTCGCAAATTACCTGGCAGGCCGAGAAGCTGAGACATCCGCGCGGTCCAGTGCCGCGGGTAACCCGCGCCGGGCTCTAGTCCATTCTTGGCGGGATCCTTCATCAGGACATTGACGAGCTTTCCAACTGGCGCGTTCAACGCGTCCTCTGCCCAGCTCCGGTCAGGTCGATGCCGACGCCGTTTGTCGCCCAACGTCAATGCCTCGACCATCCGATTCCATAGGCCGCCAAAGACGTGAGCGGCATCGCCAAAAAGGCGATCGGCGATGCGCTCCATCCAATCTGAAACGGGATAGGCGATCTCGTTGAGTCGATTGACAGGCAGGCGCTCCAGCCGTCCCGCAATCGCAGCGATCATCCGTGTTCGGTCGGTCAATCGACGCTCCGCACGGAGGAATGTCGACCAAGCCCACCGTGGCGCCTCCCCTTGACGAGCGGCATGTGTCAGCGCAGCGAGCGCGCGCGCCGGTCGGCGCGAAGCTAGGCCCAGAAACGGCTCGCGTTGGACATGGTCGACAAAATCCATCGTGCTGGCTTCTTGGGCATGGCTCAGGATTTCGGAAATCGGGGTCGCAAGGATTGCTTCGGGGCTATCATCCGTTCTGACGCTGAAAGAGCCGGACGCATGCGAACTAGCGGCCTCGTCGCCGACCTGGGTTGTCCATTCCGGGGCGGCGACCCTCAGCGTTGCCATTTCGCTCGCCAAATCGAAGCTGAAGGTGACACCTTGACCTGAGAGCCAATGCAAACGGTTCAGCCGATCACGCGCGATAGCCCGGTCTCGGCCGCCCGTCACGTCGAGGTCGTACGGAAAAGAGCTTGTACGTAACCGATCTTCGAGCGCCGATTTTGCGGCAAGCGGTAATTCCGCCCAGCGCTCACGTAAACCATAAAGGAGATCGCGTTCGTGCTGAATGCCCCAGAAGACTGGATCTGGGAGAGTAAGAAAGACTTTGGCAGCTTCCTCAGGCACTAACGCGGCATTACTGGCTGCCCAGATACGTAGCCTGGCGAAGATGTAAAGATCATCGGCCGGCCAACGTTTGACTTCAGCGCACCATGCTGAAGGATCGTGACTCGCCCATTGGTCCATGAGCTTTTGAAAATGGATGATTAGCCCCGTCAGGCCGTAGCTGTCGTCGGACAACTCAGGGGCGCCGTCGTCGGCGCGGGTCGTCTCGAAATAAAGTTGATCGTGCCCCGAAACCTGCTTCTCAAGCGATATCGCCAGCTCCAGATTGCCGCGAAACTGGCTTGCCGTGTATGCAAGTTGCTCGCCGGGAATCTTCGCACTTTCGTGCGGGCGCGGATACTCGACGTCGGCGTGGATAACCGTTTCCGGAATTTTACCCTCGGTCCAAAGGAGAGGATGTCGTGCGCTCAGAGTATGCCTTACCTTCAGACGCGGTCTGTAGAGCGCAGATAAAATGCGCACCAGCGAGGGTGACCACCCTTCCTGCTGCTCGCGCATCTTGATTTCGTAAATGAGCATTTCAGGGTCGCCGCGCTCGTCGGCCCAGGCGGCCAGCAGCAAACGCCAACCTCGGCAAGCGCTCGCGGAGAATCTCTTGGAATCGTGCAAAAGGGCAGATTCGATCTCTCGCCTTATGTCGGGATGCAGCGCCGTTTGATGTGCGGCCCACCAGAGCGTGGCTGGTTGGTGAGCCACCTGTCGAATCCAGGCGCCTATGCTGGCGAGACGGGGCGGAAGTGGTGCCGCCGCGCCTGACATCGGGCCACGAAGTGAACCGATGGTCTGGTCGCCCGATTCTTCGAGGTCGAGACGGCTTGATGCGAAGGCATCCCACGCAGCATCCGGCGCTTTGCGCTTGTCGAACACCGTGCGCTGCCGGAATGTGTCGTCCGGATCGGCCGGCTCGGGTGGAATGTCGAAGTCTAGACCCAGCGCCTTGAAGGGATCGAAGAGGTCGGAAGCTTCATCGTACGGGTCGCTCCGGTTCGCGATGCCGAACCGATGCCTAGGATCGAAGGACAGGAGCCATGTCGCATCCAGCGGTTCGACTGCCGCCGCTATCCGGCGGGCCCCTTCGCGTGTGGAGACGATGTGGGCGATCTGTCCCCGGACATGAGCGTCCAGCGCCGCCGGTCCTCGCAACGCCTTGGATAGGAGGTCCGCGTACCAGCCGTCGACATCGCGCGCGCGCCCGGCCCAAGCGGCCAACGTGTCCCAAAGAGGCCCAAATCCATTGGTGCTGTCGAATGGTATCGCTTGCACGCCCTTATGTTCCCACAGGGCCGCCGCGGCGCCGCTTTCGCCCTCCTGGAAGGCGAACAGTCGGCTCTTGGTGCCGGCCCGGAGATTCAACGCCTCTAGAAGATACTGCACCGGTGGATCGTCCGCCGTGTAACCCACAAACACGATTTGAAACCGTGCCAACAGCGATTGGATGAATTTTGTCGCCCACCTGTCAGTCAGGTAGGCCCTTCCGAAGTCGGCGCTCGAAACAACGAATTCGTCATCCTGAGGGCCTCGATAAAGCGAGTCCACTCTTCCATGCAGATGGATGATTCCCCGAAAATCGCGATCATTTCTCGGGTCGGGAAGCTGAGGCGGACCCGAACAAGGTTGTGAAGAGTCGCATTCTTCGAACAAGAGGTCGAAGTTCGTGGTGACGAGGCGCGTAATTCCGGCGCGCGAAGTCGCAAGATCTAGCATGATCCGGTGAGCGTCCAGCCTGCAACCCGCGGCGGGCTTTATTGCTTCGGCGACGGCCCCTCGAACGTCGGCGACCTCGAACTCCCGCTCCAGCAGGCCGAATATTCGGTCGGTCGCCAGGAGTCCGCCGACGCCAGCCATCCGGCCCATTTCGAGGGCCTTGTCGAGCAATATTCGAGCGGGACTGTCCTGTGCGGCGCCCAGCAACCGAATGACCTCTCGACCCAGTCCTTCGAAATTGGGCAGATTGGCATTTGCCTGGGAAACGCCAGCGCCACAGAAGAAGATGACGTCACCCGCATCTCGGGAAACAAGCAACTCGTCAGGAATTGAGGGGCCGTTGGCAATAAAGCGCATGACTGAACCTAGTTGTTGTATCGCACGCGTCCAACCAAAATTCGGAACATATTCTGTCGTTGCTGTCGCATCAACGCTGTTCAGTCCTCACCACTTTTGTCCCCGCGGTCCCGAATTGAGAGCCGGACTGGGCGCATCCATGACGACGCTTGCTGCCGGCGGGCAGGGGAATCGGATCGTCGACGGTCCACTCCCAGCCCGAGACAGACGCCACGGGGCTGTCGGGAGATTTATGTTGTTAGCCCGAACCGGACTGGTCTGGCATGTCTGTTGATGTTCTGTTGATCGGGGCAGGCCGGAAGTGTCTGACATACGGTCGACTCGGCGCGATCAGCCCGGAACGGACATCCGACGCGGTCTTGAGAAGGTGCAATATGACGAGTAATGGTTACCGAGAGGAGCCGGAGGACGAGTGACAAGAGCAAGAGATCCGCTATCGAGAAGTGAGACAGGCAAGGCCTGGCTGGCTCAGTTCTCATCGGCCAACGATGTGAAGGCGGCCAGCAAACTTCTCGATGCGATGCTGCTGCTTAACGACACCGAAGTGGCCGATGCCATCCGGGACGGGATCGACAAACTCGTCGAGGAGTGGCACGGCCGCGGACGCTCCCTGGCGCTTTATGCCGAGCGCGAATTCGACTCCGGCGCTGCGTTCGGAAGCCTCGACGTTGCCGACGCTGCGGGACGTATCCGAAGGCGCGCCGTCAGCTATTCCGGGCCGGTCAAGCCGACGCGGGGCAAGATGCGGGTCGGAAGCGAAGGGACCGTTGCCCATCTGATCTCGCAACTGGTCGAGAAGTGGCCGAGGCTCCTCAAGAACCATCCAGGGCCAAGCGGTATCCGCGCTAAGACGTCACCCGTCGGCGCGATCGTCATTGTGACTGATCTGATCGGCAGCGGGACCAGGGTCAACAAGATGCTTGACAAGTTCTGGAAGGTCCCCAGCGTTAAATCCTGGGTTTCGCGAAAGTGGATCGAGTTCATCGTCGTCGCCGCTGCCGGCACGCAGGCGGGCATTTCTACCGTACAGTCTCACCGCCTCCTCCCAATCGTGATCACCGAGCATATCGTTCCAACAATCGGGACTCGGAAGGACAAAATACTTGCGAATGAGTGGCGCCGGTTGATTGCGAATTACGGGCCCAGTAGCGGGCGCGGCGGTGTTGCGCGCGATGGCTATGGCGACAGCGCCGCGCTTGTGGCGCTCAGCTCTCGCATACCCAACAATACGCCCGCCATCGTACATCAATCAGAGGGAGGCAAGTGGCATGCTCTCTACGAAGGCGCGGCACCGGCCGATCTCAGGCCTCACTTCCGGATACTCGATGACGCGGAGCAAGCCAGATCGGCGGCGGAGGCGGTCGGTGTCGAGCTCGCGAAAGACCTGAACGCCGGAGACGCCAAGCTCGTAGTGGTCCTCAGTGTGCCGCCGGCGCTGCTGCGCCGCCAAGATGTCGTCGCCATCGCCGCGACCACGACATTGCCGCGCGGTGAGATCGAACGGATCATGGAGCAGGCCGTGAGGAGTGGGCTACTGACGTCGGAAGGGCGGCTCACCGAGGCGGGCCAGGAGATTCTCAAGGCCAATCGACGTGGGGATCGTCGCAAGTCGACAATTGCCACCAACACTGAACCCTACTATCCTCGGAGCTTGAGAATCCCTCGGGGGCAAATCTAGTATATGCCAACCCTAAGTGGTTGGCCAGGATGACGGGTCGTAACCCGTCATCGTGGGCGTCCGGGTTTTCGGCCGCTGCTGAATGAGCTCCTGACTACCGCGCGGAGCATCGGTCCCCGCCCTTACGGGTTCGCTCGGAGGCTCACCGTGGAACGATGCGCCCCTCTCGGGGCCGGGCTAAAGTAGATGCAGCACCCGTGGGATTCTCAGCAGTTTCGTACCGGCGCTAGGGCGGTCGGCCGATCAGAAAAGACGATCGAAGCGGCGATCACGATCGCGCGCAACATCAAGCAGACCAATTCCGATCTGCCCGTGGTGCTGACTCTCCACCACCTCAGCCACCTCTGCGACGTTTCCGCTGAATTCCTTCAGGACGTCATCTTTCGCAAAGTCGAGTCCTACCGGACCTTCCGGTTGCAGAAGCGAGGAAAGCCCAATGGGTTACCCAAGCCCGCGCGGCGCTTTCGGACCATCTGTGTTCCGGATTCGCTCCTCATGCGGGCGCAGCGCTGGATCGCTCAGAACATCCTCAATGCCGTGACGCCTCACGATGCAAGCTACGCTTTTGCCAAGGGCCGCGACCTGGTCAAGTCAGCCAAGAAGCATGCCGGCGCAAAATGGCTGGTGAAACTTGATGTGAGGAATTTTTTCGAGTCCATTACTGAGCGGCAGGTATATTTCGTCTTTCGCAGCCTAGGCTATCCGGCGTTACTCTGCTTCCAACTGGCGCGTATCTGCACCCGATTGCCTCTCGCAGAATTCTCTCGTCCATTCACTGAGACCAGCGACCTGCCCTATCGACCGTGGCCACAAGGACACTTGGCGCAGGGCGCGCCCACCAGCCCGATGCTTGCGAACCTCGCGGTTTATGCACTCGACGTGCACCTTAGCGAAATGTGCAGGAAACAGGGCTGGACCTATACCAGATATGCGGACGACTTGGCGTTCTCGCGTATTGACGACGTGCGGCGGTCCTCCGCAATGCACCTAGTCAAGCTCGTTGAACAGGCGCTCAGCACCTTCGGGCTTGCCGCTCGCCATCCCAAAACCAGTATCGCGCCACCCCAAGCAAGGAAGGTTATGCTTGGTGTGCTGGTAGATCGTGAGTGGCCACGGCTCACGCGGTCGTTCCGTAACAATCTGGAGACTCACCTCTACGCCTTGACAAGTCCGAAGATCGGAGTGCTTGCACATATGCAGAGGCGAGGCTTTGCGTCGCGCATCGGAATGCAACGCCATGTGGCTGGCCTGCTTGCCTTTGCACACCAGGTCGACCACGATTACGCCGCCAAGCAGTATCGCCTGTTCAACGCTATCGACTGGAACAGCTGATATC
>NZ_JBAURI010001146.1:0-1748 GCF_049581145.1 Bradyrhizobium sp. | reverse complement strand
GCGATGAGCAGCACGGTCATAGTCAATCGTAATTTCATGATCCAGCCCCTCGCTGATTATCCTGTTGCGCGATGATCTCCCGAAGCACTGGTGCGATGTAGCGGCGGAACTGTGCAGGATTCTCGCTCATCGGAAAATGGCCGAGCTGCTCCATCACGACGGCCTTGACGCCTTCGATGCTGGCGGCCGTGCGCAACGTGTCTTCCGGCGTGCAGGAGAAGTCGTATTCGCCGGTCAACAGATAGAGCGGACATTGACGGACATCGATCCGCCCGGTGCGGCCGCGGAGATCGCCGTCGACGCGGTAGAAATACAGGTCGCCCTTGAACACGCCGGGGCCGCCCTGCTTGTAGCCGAACAATGTTTCGTTGCGGGCCGCTTCCGGCCCCTGGGGCGCGATCAGGCCGGAGACCAACGCAGCGCAGACCTCGCCGCCGTGAATGTCGGGGCGGTTCAGCCAGGCCGTGTCGTACCAGGGCTGCTGGAAGTCGGCGGCTTCCAGACCGATCAGGGCGCGGAACTCGCGCGCGTGATCAATCGCGAGGTTGAGGACGATACGGCCGCCGATCGAGCAGCCCATGACCACCGGCCGGTCCAGGGACAGCGCGGCGCAGAAGGCGCGGATGATTGCGGTGTAGCCTGCGGTGGTCAGCCTGTATTCGGTATTGTATCTGCTGTCCGGCGGGTTGGACTTGCCATGCCAGGGCAGGTCGAACGCGATGATGCGAAACTGCCGGGTGAACTCCTCGTCGGTCAACAGGTGGCGCCATTGCCTTGCGTCTGAGCCGGCGGTGTGCAGACAGACCAGCGGGATACCCGTTCCATTTTCTTCGAAATAGATGCGGTTGATCTCGCCGTCGATGTCGACATGCACATAGCGGCCGAGGATCGGTTCGATATGACCGGTCACGGCTTGCCTCTGACGGCGCTGTGCCGGGGCAGCGCCAGCAGGTCCTTGAAATATTGCAGGTGCGCCATGAAAGGATAAAGGTCACCTTCCAATGCCGCCTCGCCGCGCTTGGTCAGTGCCAAAAGATCGTGCCAGCCGGGCGGCGGGATCGGCTCCCAGTAAGCGGCGAAGGCCGCAGGCGAGGCGCGATAGGCGAAGCGCCACGACCGCATCAGCACCGGAGCCGGAATCATCTCCACGATCCGGCCGCCGCGGATTGCGACATGGAAGGGCCGCATGGTCGGCCCGAGCAGGCAATCCACATCGAGCCATCGCCCCCGCCCAACCAGCGCAGCGTCGCACGCGAGCAGGTCGGGAATCGACCGGAACGTCGCGATCAGGCCGGCATCGACCGAAGACGCCGTCGCTTCGCCTCTGCCTGGTCGATCGCATCGCTCCATCGTCGGTCCGTCGCTGTTTGATGGCGATCAATCCTGGAACCCGAGAGCGGTCTCTCGAATCGTCGTTCTGTCTAGCAGAACGTCATTCTGTTCCTGTCCCGCTCCTGTATAGGCCTTTGTTGGTGAGCTCAAGGGGGATGTCTGCAAGGTCTCTGCAGGGTCGCGCGCGGCGCCCGCAGCGGGACATCGAGATTTCGTGCTGCGGCCGATGGTCAAGACAGTCGGCGTTAACTCAAGCCGGTACCTGCGTCTATGTGAGAGGCGCCTACCACGTCGTCCCGGCCTTGAGCCGGGACCGTGCGTCTGTGATGTTGTTCTGTCAGGAGGTGAAAGTCCGACCCATGTGAAGTCACGTTACATGTAGCGGAAGGCAACTGCGTCGTTCAACTGCGGGATGT
>NZ_JBAURI010001145.1:0-2714 GCF_049581145.1 Bradyrhizobium sp. | reverse complement strand
ACAACACGCTGTCGGTGCTGCAGCAAAGCTTCATCATGCGCCGCAATGGCGTGAAGGTGGAATTGTTCGACAATCTCAGATCGACCTTCGTCTCCAAGAAGGCGACGTAGGGACGCCGGGAAAACTCCACGGACTTGAATCCGTCATTGCGAGCGAAGCGAAGCAATCCATCCCGCTACGGAGAAATGGATTGCTTCGTCGCTTCGCTCCTCGCAATGGCGGGGTGAAAGCCTTCGCATGATCGCCACCACCAGCACCGACCTGATCGAAGCCGGACGAAAGCTGTTCGCCGGCGACTGGCGGTTCGTGTGGGCTTCGCCGTCGATCGAGACGCTGCCGCCGATGGCGTCGCTCGAGGTCGCCTTTGCCGGCCGCTCCAATGTCGGCAAATCCTCGCTGATCAATGCGCTGACCGGCCGCAACGCGCTGGCGCGGACCTCGCATACGCCCGGCCGGACCCAGGAACTGATCTTCTTCGAAGGCCCCGACAAGGCCGGCATCCGGCTGGTCGACATGCCCGGCTATGGCTATGCCGCCGCACCAAAGGCCAAAGTCGCCTCCTGGACCGCGCTGATCCTGCAATTCCTGCAGGGCCGCACGACGCTGGCCCGGGTCTATGTGCTGATCGACGCGCGGCACGGACTGAAGGACGTCGATCTCGACGTGCTGAAGACCCTCGACAAGGCGGCGGTGAGCTACCAGGTCGTGCTCACCAAGACGGACCAGGTCAAGCCGGCCGAGCTTGAGGCGAGGATCGCCGAGACCGTCGCGGCGCTGGCCAAACATCCGGCGGCCTTCCCGGAGGTTCTGGCGACATCGTCGCGCGAGGGCACCGGCATGCCGGAGCTGCGGGCTGCGATGGTGCGGCTGCTGGAGGAGCGCGGCCGATGACGGCCATGGTTCGCATCCTGGTCATCCTTGCCGGCATCATGGGCGCCGATGGCGTCATGCTCGCGGCGGCGGCGGCGCATCTGGAGCACGCGTCACAGCTCGAATCGGCATCGTCAATGCTGCTGTTTCACGCGTCCGCCGTGCTCGGCACGGCCTTGCTGGTCGAGCGCGGTATCATTCACGGGCGGATTGGTGCCACAGCCGCGTTCGGCTTCGTGGTCGCAGCAAGCCTGTTTGCCGGCGATCTCGCCTTGCGCCAGTTCGCCGGCCACCGCCTGTTTCCGTTCGCAGCCCCAACCGGCGGCACGCTTTTGATCGCAAGCTGGCTCGTGCTCGCGCTGTCGGCGGCATGGCCGCGACGCGGCTGACCGGCCCGCATCCACTTCCAGGCGCGCAAAAGCGCCTGTGACACGATCACGCATGCTTTGCGCCGTGCCAGCCAATCGGATAGAACGCGCCGACCCCGGGAAATCACGAGATCCGCTTCATGACCGACGCGACCGACATCAGCCCGCTCGATCAGGCCCGCATCCTGTCCGAAGCGCTGCCGCATATGCAGCAATATGACGACGAGACCATCGTCATCAAATATGGCGGCCACGCCATGGGCGCGGAAGACATGGCGAAAGCCTTTGCGCGTGATATCGTGCTGCTCGAGCAGACCGCGATCAATCCCGTCGTCGTGCATGGCGGCGGACCGCAGATCGCCACCATGCTGAAGCGGCTCGGCATTCACTCCGAATTCGCGGCCGGCCTGCGCATTACGGACGCTGCGACCATCGAGATCGTCGAGATGGTGCTGGCCGGCTCGATCAACAAGCAGCTGGTCGGCTACATCAACGAGGCCGGCGGCAAGGCGGTCGGCCTCTGCGGCAAGGACGGCAACATGGTGACGGCGTCGAAGGCGACGCGCACCATGGTCGATCCGGATTCGCATATCGAGAAGGTGGTCGATCTCGGCTTCGTCGGCGAGCCGGAAAAGGTCGATCTGACGCTGTTGAATCAGTTGATCGGCTATGAGCTGATCCCGGTGCTGGCGCCGCTCGCGACGTCGAAGACCGGACAGACCTTCAATGTCAACGCCGACACCTTTGCCGGCGCAGTCGCCGGCGCGCTGAAGGCCAAACGGCTGCTGCTGTTGACCGATGTGTCCGGGGTGCTCGACAAGTCGAGGAAACTGATTTCCGAGCTGTCGGTGAGGGACGCGCGCAAACTGATCGCGGACGGCACCATTTCCGGCGGCATGATCCCCAAGGTCGAAACCTGCATCTACGCGCTCGAGCAGGGGGTCGAGGGCGTCGTCATCATCGATGGCAAGATGCAGCACGCGGTTCTGCTCGAATTGTTCACCAACCAGGGCACCGGCACGCTGATCCACAAGTGATGATGCAGGCGGCGACGCAAAAAAAGGTCGTCACGGCCGGATTCGTTCCGGCCATGCGGATCTTTTCGCCGCCGCGCGAGCCCATCGGGCTGACGCCCTCTTTCCGAGCGCGCCCAAGAAGATCATCAAGGCGATCATCATCGATCTGGAGCCGGACCCTGATGGCGCTTCCCGCGGCACTGATCTCGCTGTGCGCGTCCTCCGAACCGGCGCTCGCAGACCTGAAACTCTGCAACCGCATGAGCTATGTGGTCGAGGCCGCGATCGGCATCGACGACAAAGCCGCCAGCGCGACGCGCGGCTGGTTCCGGATCGATCCAGCCGCCTGCCGCGTCGTGCTGCAAGGGCCGCTCAGCGCCGACCGCATCCTCTTGAATGCGCGCGCGCTCGGCGTCTACGGCGCCTCGCCGCTGCCGCAGAACGGCAGCGATACGCTGTG
>NZ_JBAURI010001144.1:0-1502 GCF_049581145.1 Bradyrhizobium sp. | reverse complement strand
ACCGCGCACCAGGACGTCCCATCGGTGCTGCTGACCCCGGTCTGGGTCACGTCCGCCAACATTGCCTCGACAGTCGTCAAGGATCACTTCGTCGATCCCGCCAAGCTGTGCGCCGGGGCGGCATCGGCGCAGTGCAAGGCCGCCGGCGTTTCTCCCTGAGCGCGGGTGTTGGTCCTCACGGATACGCCGGACATGCCTGTACCAGAGCTCACCGAGCCCTTGCTCCGGCTTGCCGGGGTTGCGAAGCATTTCGGCGCCGTGCAGGCTCTGGCCGGCGCCGATCTCGAGGTGCATCCCGGCGAGGTGACGGCGCTGTGCGGCGACAACGGCGCCGGCAAGTCCGTCCTCATCAAATCCATCGCCGGCATTCATGAGCCGGATGGCGGCGAGATTTTCTGGCAGGGCCGCCGCGTCCGCATCCGCACCCCGCGCGATGCGGCCGCGCTGGGCATCGAGGTGGTCTATCAGGACCTCGCGCTTTGCGACAATCTGGACGTGGTGCAGAACATGTTTCTCGGCCGCGAGCGGCTCAGCAACGGGCTGCTCGACGAGGACAGCATGGAGCGCGCCGCATCTCGCACGCTGGCGGATCTGCGCGTCGTCACCTTGCAGTCGGTGCGCCGCGCGGTGGCGTTCCTGTCCGGCGGCCAGCGGCAGTCCGTCGCCGTCGCCAAGGCGGTGATGTGGAACTCGAAGCTCGTGATCCTCGACGAGCCCACTGCAGCGCTCGGCGTCGCGCAGACCCGGCAGGTGCTCGATCTGGTGCGGCGGCTGGCCGACCAGGGGCTCGCCGTCATCATGATCTCGCACAATCTCAACGATGTGTTTGCGGTCGCCGATCGCCTCGCCATCCTTCGCCTGGGCCGCATGGTCGGGGCCGGCAGGGTTTCCGAATTCGACCCGCAGCGGGTGGTCGAGCTCATGACCACCGGCCGCTCTTCCCGCCAGCCGGGCGAACCGGGCGCGGCCGCGGCGACGACGGAGGTTCGCGCCGCTGCGCCTGCGCAAGAGAATCCGCAAGAGAATCCGCAAGAGAATCCGCAACAGCGTTCCCAAGGGAGTCCTGCCGAGCCGTCATCCGCCGCCGCGCCTGCGGCCGAAGCCGATGGGGCTGGCCACGCCGACAAGCTCGCGGCACAGGCGCTGGCTGCACAGCCTGCGACGGCCCAGAGTACGGCGGCCTATCTGAAGGCGCTGTGGACGCGGATCGTCGCCGGGCAAAGCGGCGTCCTGCCGGTGGTGCTCGGCGTGATCCTGATCGCGCTGATCTTCCAGACCCAGAATCCGCGATTCCTGTCCGCCGGCAACCTGGTCAATCTGCTGGTGCAGGGCTCCGTGTTCATGATGATCGGCATGGGGGCGGTGTTCGTGCTGCTGCTCGGCGAGATCGACCTGTCGCTGGGTTATGTGGCCGGCATCGGGGGCACGGTGGTGACCGAGCTGGTGCAGCCGGGGATCGGCTGGCCGTGGTGGGGTGCCATCGCCGCGGCGCTGGCCGCGAC
>NZ_JBAURI010001143.1:0-2135 GCF_049581145.1 Bradyrhizobium sp. | reverse complement strand
CACTTAAGCCTGATCCGCAAGCATCTGCTTTATTCCGACGGCGCGCGGCTGATGGACAAGCCGATCGCTTACCACGGCGGACCGGAGACCTTCTTTCAGCGGGCGGAATCGGCCGCCTTCTTCGGTCGCGAAATCGGGCTCATGTATACGCATTCGCATCTGCGCTACGGCGAGGCAGTGAGCGACATGGACGAATTCGCCGCGCTGTGGGAGGCGCTGTTGGTCGCCAACCCGATCGCCGTCACGGATGAGCTTCCGCACGCGTCGCTGAGGCAGCGCAATGCTTATTTCAGCAGCAGCGACGCCGCCTTCCAGGACCGCTATCAGGCCAGCGACGAGTGGGCGCGCGTCAAAGCGAACTCGATCGCCGTCGACGGCGGCTGGCGCGTCTATTCGAGCGGCCCCGGCCTCTACGCCAACATGCTCATTCGCCACGCCTTCGGGCTGCGACGCCAATGCGGCAAGCGAATCGTGTCGCCGGGCCTCAGAAAGTCGCGCAAAGATCTCACCCTCGCATGGCTTGGCAGGCCCGGCGGCGGCTCGCCGCGGCGGTGATGAAGGCGGCATGAATCTGCGGGTCTCGGCGCCCGCCGCGCGATCGAACGGAGCTCTAGATGAACGCGCCGCGTAAGGATCGGTGGAAGGCGACCGCCAGCAGCGGCGATCCGCGTCTCGCCGTCGACGATCGCTATGCTACGAGTTGGAAGGCGAAGCCGGCGAAAAAGCCGTGGCTCAAGATCGATCTGGGCAAAGCCGCGACCCTTGCCGGACTCGAGGTCTATTGGGGCCCGGATGCGCCGGTGGTCTACGGATTCAAGTCTTCGCTCGACGGCAAGCGATGGACCCATCTTTGTCGGACGAGCCACGGCGAGGGCGGACAGGACGTCTTCGCTTTCCCTCCGGTCAAGGCGCGATTCGTGCGCTGGACCTGCGACGACCATGAGGCTGAGCGAGGAGAGGAGATCGTCGAGATCAACCTTTACGGTCCCGGCGACGCGGCATCGGTCATGGAAGAGGGGCGGGTTGCGGCGCTCGGCTATGCCCCGGTGAAGCTTCCCAAAGGCGAGAGCATCACGGTCGACTTCGGTTATGTGCGCTCTCCGCTCGGGGCGTTCATCGAATGGGGCGCCGCTTACGGAACCGACTTCTCGGTTTACCTCTCCGATGAAGGCAAGAGCTTTCGCGAAGTTGGCCGCATCCTGACCGGCAATGGCGGCAGCGACAGCTTCT
Source organism: Bradyrhizobium sp. (assembly GCF_049581145.1). Lineage (GTDB taxonomy): Bacteria > Pseudomonadota > Alphaproteobacteria > Rhizobiales > Xanthobacteraceae > Bradyrhizobium. Next base: position 905 of record NZ_JBAURI010001143.1, on the reverse strand, counting down.
GGTGGCGCTCGACCACGAGCCGCTATTTTCGCTTGACCGTCCACGAAACGAGCGCGCCGGAAGGGGCGATCGTCAACGAACTCAAGCTGCGCATCCTGAACAAGGATCGCATGCCGATCGGTCAGCTCGAACGCGCGGCAGCGGCCGGGCGTGGCGACCTTTATCCGCAATCGCTGCTCGGCCGCCAAGTCTACTGGACCGCGCTTGGTGAATATGATCACGCCGGCGAGGCGCTTTTCGACGAATACGGCAATCTCGAGCCGCTGCGGGGCTCCCCCCAGATAACCCCGCTCATCCGCCTCGGCCACGCGCTCCACGGCGCGCCGGCGAGCGCCACGATCAGCCAATCGCTCGCCGGCGGCTCGCTGCCCATTCCGACCGTCGAGTGGGCGGCGGGCAAGGTAGAGATCCGGATCACGGCCCTTGCGTACGCCGGTCTTGCTGTCGCGGAACATCGGGTAACCAACAGGAGCGCCCGGACGCGGAAGGGTACGCTGGTGCTCGCGGTGCGCCCCGTCCAGATCGATCCTTACTGGCAGCACGGCGGCCACGCCGCCATCAATTCCGTCGCCGTCGACGGCAGGAAAGTCAGCGTCAACGAGCGGCCCTACGCCACATTTTCGCGCGAGCCAGACTCGTTCGCGGTCGCCGAGTTCAAGAATGGCGATGTCGTCAGGCTCCTCGAGAAGGGACCGAGAAAGACCGCGCGGCGCCTTCGCTCCGATTCAGGTCTCCTCAGCGCCGCGTGCGAATTCGCCTTCTCCCTCGCGCCGGGCGCGAGCCTCGCCGTCGTCGTCTCGTCGCCGATCCGCGACGGCGTTGAGCCGCGGGCGGAGGCGCCATTCGACGCCTTGCGCGAGACCGTCGCGCAGGATTGGCGGGCGAAGATCGGCCCGCGCAAGATC
>NZ_JBAURI010001142.1:0-3198 GCF_049581145.1 Bradyrhizobium sp. | reverse complement strand
TCCCTGCCACGGTCCATGTCCCTGACAACGGCGCCAAGCGCTTCCCTCACCTCGCTGAGGTTTGGGGGATTCATGTTCAGAAAACGGACCGCTGCGCGAGCGTTGTTGCGGGCGGTTGCGATCGGATGCAGGATTTCGTGCGAGAGCGAGGCGGCCAGTTCGCCCATAGTGCTCACGCGGTTGACGTGGGCAAAGTTCGCCTCCATCTCCCGCAGCGCTTCCTCGGCCATTTTGCGTTCGGTCAGATCGAGCACGAAGGCCACGCCGGTGTTTCCGGACTTCTCAAAGCTGGCAGCGCCAACCAGCACCGGTACGCGCCTGCCATCCTTGTGGTAAAGTTCTTTTTCGTAGGCTCGCGCCGTGCCGGTCAGCCTAACCTCTTCGATACGCTGCAGGTCGCCGTCCCGCCATTCGGTTGGCGTCAGTTCCGTCCATCGAATACGGCCCGACACGACATCATCACGGCCATATCCGACGATGCCGAGGAACGCGTCGTTCGCCTCCATGATCCCGCCATCGACGTCGATGAAGAGGATGCCGATGATGTTGGCATCGACCAGACGCCTGATCTTGGCCTCGCGTTCCTGGAGATCGCTGTAGAGTCGCGAATTCTCCAGCGCTATTGCTGCCTGCGACGACACCAGTTTCAGCACCGCGATCCGGGCCGGCGCGAACACACCGGCGGCCAGGCTGTTTTCGAGAAAGAGCACGCCGATCAATCTGGCCCGGTTGAGCAGCGGCAGGCACAGGATCGACCGCGAATGCTGCCTCCGGATGTACGGATCGGCGGCAAACGCCGGTTGGACGGTGGCATCGTCGAGGATGACACTCTGACCAGTACGCGATACATATTGAAGCACGGATTCCGGCAATCGGTCTCCATCCGCGACGTCGTTGAACGAGCGCAGGATTATTCCGTCCGCGCTCGTTGCAGCTTCGGCCGCGACCCGCGGCTCTCCATCGCGCAGGAGAACCAGAAGCCCGCGTTCGGCGCCTGCCTGCTCGAGCGCGGTGCGCATCAGCGTATCGACCAGCTTTTCGGGAACGATCTCACTCGAGACGGCTTGCGATACCTTGACCACGGTCGCGAGATGAAGGTGTTCGACCGGTGTGCGGATCGTATTAGTGCGATTGGCCGCAGACCTATCCTCGCCGAGCCATGGATGCAGCTCGTCGAGCTGCCGTACCTTCCCAACGGCGCCCCATCGCAGATAACCGTCACGCGCGCTTGACAGATAGGTGCGCGCGAACTGCTCGAACACGCGCGCGGCGTAAAAGCGGGCGGCCAGTTCGTAGGCGAGCGCTTCGTTTTGAACGACTCCGTTGGCGCGCGCCGAGCGGATGGCTTGTTCGTAAAGGGACTCAGCATCCAGCACGCGGCCTTCGATTCGGGCAATCTCGGCCCCTACCAACGCGGCTTGGCTCTCGAAATTCGACGGGCAATTCGTTTCCCAGGCCCGAAGCTGCGCGCGATGCGCTGCGAGCGCCGCTTGATGGGTTGCATAAGGATCGAGGCCATTGGGCTCGCAACATGCTGCACGAGACAGCGCGGCATAGAAGTGATATTCAGCCCATTCCAACATCATGATCCACAACGAAGAGGACGTCGCGAACCATTTATCGACCTTCTCTGCTGCGTCGATGGCAGCCATGTAGTCGCCAGCAAAAAAGCGTGCTTGCAGCTTTCTGATCCAGTAGAAACATTCCGGCAGAGCGAACGCCGAATGGCCCGTCATGCGCTCTTCGAAGGCGCGCTCCGAAAAGTCGCTACCGTCAAATGAACCAAACCTTTCTGTTTCGCCGCGAAGCATCCGAACGAGCGAGAGAGGGGCTAAGATCATGTTGGCTACGAATTCGAACCCCATCTTGCGCGAAAACTCAAGTCCATACTCGGCTTCACGCAAGACACGATCAAGGACCTCCCCCGAGGCGAGACGGCTGGAAATGAGCTCGCTGCACGCGTACGCGGCATAGGTCGGGTCCCCTTGCTCGTTCGCTGTCCGAAAAGATTGCTGCGCTGCTTCAATACTCTCTCGGATCGGTCGCGTCCGGGGCGCCAGAAACGCGAAAACCAAATAAGTTTTTCCTCCAAACCGTTTCAGTCCACGCGCTTCGGTAAGATCGCAAGCGAGCTTTCCAAGGCGATAGCCTGCGTCATAGTCCCCGAATTGGTCGCCGGCAGAAAGCCCGACCGCCACATAGTGCGCCGGTGAGGCTTCGCTGTTGCCGTGCTCCAAGCTGAGATTCACTCCCCTGGAGATGGTAAGGGCGTATAAGTTCGCGTCGGTATACAACACCGGTGCTCCGAGCACTGTGAGAACGTCAAGCGTTGCGAGCAAATCTGGGTCGCGCATTGGCGGCAGATTGATCAGATCCTCGATTTCCCGGTCACCCAGATTGGACCAGATGCGCTGGTACTCGCACTGCGCCTCCATCTCCGAAGGATGAGCCGGCCAGTCGATGCCCACATGCTGCAGGTATTCCAGGCCTAGCTCCACAGCGCGGTCGAACTCTCCGAGCATCGTATGCAAATCAACGCGCCGGCTTGCGATGGCCGCCCGCTGTACGGTATCCGTGGCGCGCGTTGCGAGAGCCGCGAGACGCTCCTCCGCAGACGACGCAGCGCCGATCCAAGTCTCGCAGTCGGACCGGTGCAGTTCAAGCTCGAATGGCAGTTGCTGCCGGCGCTCCCACGTCTCCTCCGACAACAGCTCGATACCGGCCTTGAGGTATGAGAGCGCCGAAGCGTAGGCCGTCGAAGTTTTTGCACGCTTGCCAGCGACCAGGTTGAGGTGCGCGACCTGCTCGCGCTCTTCCCGCGAGGTGATCAGGGCAGCGCCCCGATTGAACTGGCTGACGATCTCGAAGATCGCGTCTTCATGCGGTCCGGTCGGGGTCCGCTCTGTCAGCAACCTTCCAATCCTGAGGTGCGCCCTGGCGCGCGAGGCGGCCGGGATCAGCAAGTAGGCTGCTTCCTGTACCCGGTCATGAATGAAGTGGTAGGCGTTTCCACGGCGTTCAACCAATTCCTGGGAGAGCGCGTCTGAAAGTGCAATGTGAACCTTGTCCGGCGAGGTTTCGAGAACGATCGCCAATGTTTCCGTGTCGGCGGCGGCGCCGAGACAGGCGAACTGCTCCAGCGCCCGCCGTGTATCTTCCGAAAGGCGGACTAGCCTTCCGACCATGAGGTCCACGACA
>NZ_JBAURI010001141.1:0-2046 GCF_049581145.1 Bradyrhizobium sp. | reverse complement strand
GATATCAGGGACGACGATGGGAGAGGTCGACCGAAATATCTTATCATCGGCGGCGGCGACCGCTTTTGGCATCAACGTGACCTGCGGGCTTGCCCTTGACCAAGTGCAGCGTGGCTAGGTGGCCCCTCTGGGAACCTACGCAACCTCGATCACGCTCACGATCACGCGGGGCTCCGACGCGCGGGAAAAGCTGGCTTCCCAGGCGGTCTTGTCGATCTTCGCATACTTTCGAGCATAGACGATGAACAGGAGAATGCGGACATTGGGGTGCTGGCGGTAGAAGTCGGCGAGCCCCGCCAGGGTTTTGGCGATCTCGCGCGCGTCATCTTTATCTTTGGCAAACTTCATCTCCACGATGAACCGCGAGTGCATCAGGCTGAAATCGGATTTCTTCTTCTGCCCGTCAAACACGATTTCCACTCGTTCCCTCGCGGCTTGCCCAATCCAGGGCTTCGTCGCAATCCAGAAGAGGTCCTGGAAGTCGTACTCGCTCTGAGGAGCCACTACGAATGAGCCTCTCGCCGATCCTTTACCCGGGAAGTCAGCCAGCCGAAACGTAGCCGTGACGCGCGCCGTTTCAATGAGCCGCCGTGCAATTTCCTCTTCGTCCTCGCCGATCACAGGGGCGGTCGGGAGTCCTTGCTGGTCGAGGCGAGTCTTCAGGCTTTCGAGGGATCGCACCAAGGGAAAATTGGGAAGAATGGTATCCCTGAAGTTCACGTGATCCGCATACTCCTGGATCGACGAAATGTCCGGGTCCGTGGAGTTGCCGTCTTCCTTAGACCACAGCTTGACGGCCCTGGTCACCTTGATCACCGTATCGTCATCGTCGAGCTGGATATAACTCTCGTTGACGGCGCTGGTCGCGCGGCCATGCTCAAGCAGAAAGATGTCAAGTGCCAGGCACGTCTCGTCCCGGAATCGTCGCAGATCGCTCGGCTTGATATAGGATTCGGGCACAAAGAATACGTCGATGTCAGAGCGCAGGCTGAGCGTCTTGAATCGCCGTGAACCGAACAGGTAGATGGCCTTCAACTGAAATTGTTCGGTCGCCTGTGCGACGAGCCCGTGCAGGTCATAGGATATCTTTTGCCATTGTACGTATTCGTCGGCCGACACGAAGGTCTCCTGCTGAATGAGAGCACAGCGGCTCGGCCACCGACACGGCGTCTGCCGCGACTCCCGCTGGATCGCAGCAAGCTGGAAGTGCAGTGAAGGCAAGGTCCGGAAGAGCCGCAAGCGGCGCAATTCGCATGAAGGCCTTATCCTAGCCGAACCGGCGGCGGTGGCAAGCCGAAGCAAGCCGCTTCGGGTCACTCACGACTTGATCGGACTGCCTTGTGATGTTCGCAATTCGCCCCTTGCATACATGCCGATGGACTCTGAGAAAGTCAGCTGATTGGGGTAGATCGGAGTGCGCCGGGAGACCGGCAAGGAGTGGATGGTGCAAGTCCATCACGATGAAGGAGTAGCGAACCGCATCGACCCCGAGTCATGCGCCAATACCCGTGAGGGTATTGGCGAAGCGTTGACAGGGGAGCGCATAGGCCAGCCATTGAGCCGCGAAAGTACCCTCATCCTGGGTGCCGACGTCGTTCCGGTGACGGAAGGCAACACGGATGGGCGCGATAACGCGAGCGCCCAGACGGCCGGCGTGGTCTTAGACACTGGCATGTGCGCACGCTCTTTGCTCGGGAACCGGGAGGTCTCATGGTCGGCCAGCGCCAGCATGCTTGCTGCACTGGCCCGCGTCGGGAAGGCGGGGAGCCGTAACATTGAGAGCCTTGTGTTCCCACACAGCCCGGATCGAGATATGCTCTGGTCCAGTGCAGGAGATCACGGATGTGGCGGCGCGCATTCATCGCGGGGCTAAGCACCGCGTCCGCGTTCCCAGTGGCGGCGCCGGCGTTGTTAATCGCGCATTGCCTGACGATATCGTTCGCTTCTTCAGCCGCATTTGCCGAAGAACGGAACAACTACGTTTCCGTTTCTGAAGCTGCCTTTGCGGCGCTTCAATGCTCTGTGTTTGCAGCTCATGCGCAGTAC
>NZ_JBAURI010001140.1:0-3357 GCF_049581145.1 Bradyrhizobium sp. | reverse complement strand
GCAGCAGGCGGGCCATGTCGTCGGCATGACCGGCGACGGTGTCAACGATGCGCCGGCGCTCAAGCAGGCCGACGTCGGCATTGCCGTCGCGAGCGCGACCGACGTCGCGCGCGCCGCCGCGGGAATCGTCCTGACAGCGCCCGGCCTGGTGGATGCCCTGTCCGCCGTGCGGATCAGCCGGCGCATCTATCAGCGCATGCTCACCTACACGATCAACAAGATCATGAAGACCCTGGAGATCGCCGTCTTCCTGAGCATCGGCGTCATGCTCACGGGCAATTTCGTCATCACTCCGCGGCTCGTCGTCCTGTTGCTCTTTACCAATGATTTCGTGACCATGTCGCTCGCCACGGATCGTGTATCCTATTCGCCGACACCGGATCGCTGGAACATAAAGACCCTGATGCTGACGGGCGGCGTGCTTGCGGGCCTGGTGCTGGTATTTTCCTTCAGCGTGTTTTTTGTGGCACGCAACTTTCTCAGCCTGCCCTTGCCGCAACTCCAGACGCTGGTGTTCGTCATGCTGGTCGCCACGGGACAAGGAAACGTCTATGTCGTGCGCGAACGCGCGCATTTCTGGCAATCACGCCCCAGCCTATGGCTGATCGGCAGCTCGATCGTCGATCTCGCCGTTGTGGTTTCGATGGCGACGATCGGCATCTTGATGACGCCGATAAGCCTGCTAATGATCGCCGAACTGCTGATCGCGGTCGTGCTCTATTTGCTCATCGTCGATCAACTGAAAGTGTTGATCTTCCGGCGCTTTGCGGTCGGCTGAGGGGCTTGCCGCGGCCCAAGCGCTGCTTGCTTTCGGCGAACACGTTCCTTGGAGATAATGCCATGATCAGGGATATCGTTCTCCACCTGGATCACGACCAGTCCAACGATCCCATGCGCGACCATGCGCTTTCGATCGCGGCGACACTGGAGGCCCATGTGACGGGGGTCGCCTTTGCGTACGAGCCCGAACTTTCAGCCAACCTGATGCCCAACTTTCCTATCGAGAAGCTGGCGGAGAGACGCGCCGAGAGCGAGCAGATGGCGAACGAGACGATTGCACGGTTCAATGCGGCGGCAACGCGCAATCGCCTTTCCGCCGAATATCGCCTGGTGATGGAATATGAGGCCGGAATAGCCGGCACTTTTGCCAGGCTTGCGCGGTATTCCGACCTGAGCATCGTGACGCAATCGAATCCCGACGGCGTGAACAACGATGCGTTGATCGAGGCATCGCTGTTCGACGCCGGCCGGCCGCTGGTCGTGATCCCCTATATTCAGGAGGGCGTCCTCGAGCTGGACCGGCTCGTATGCTGTTGGGACGGAAGCAGCGCGGCCGCCCGCGCCATCAACGATGCGCTGCCCCTGCTGGCCAAGGCATCGAACGTCGAGCTTCTGACCGTGCTCGATGAGAAGGCCAATGGCGTCCAACATGAAATCGACGGCGTCGAAATGGCAAGCCATCTGGCGCGGCACAAGGTCAAGGTCGACGTCAAATCGGTCCCGGCCGCAGATCTCGACCTCGCCAGCGTCATCCTGTCATACGCCGCCGACTGCTCGGCCAGCATGATTGTGATGGGTAGTTATGGGCATCCGCGCCTGCGCGAAGCCATCCTGGGCGGGACCACGAGCGGGATCCTTTCCAGCATGACTGTTCCGGTTTTCATGTCGCACTGATGAGGTTCGTTCGGCGTTGCCCAGAGTCGGCCGCCATGCGCTTCGACGATCGAGCCGCAGATCGAGGATTCCAGGCCCAGTCCACCGGCCTTGGCCGAGTAGAGCGCATCGAAGATCCGCGCGAGGCTTTCGCTGGACGCCCCCGGACCGCAATCTCTCAAGCTCGGTCACTGTCGGCGGCGGACCGACATGCGCGCGAGTGGGACTCGGTAGCGTTGACAGAGAGCGACCCTGCGGCCCCTGCGCGTCTTACCACCAACCCCGCTGCTGCACCGGATAATAGTACTGGCCGCCGCGCGGACGGGCATTGCCGGCCTGAAAGTTGCGACGGGGCTGGAAGAAGGAGACGAAGCCGCCATCGTCTCCATCATTGCCGCCATCATTGTCGCTCGCGACGTCGACATCGGTGGTCGGCTGGCGCGTCACGAACCCGCCCTGCGGCTGGTTGCTCAGCACCGCGACAAACTCGGTACGATAGTTGGTCTCGGAGCTCAGCGGCTCGTCCGAGATGATGATCGAGGATCGCGGCACCGCGGTCGGCGCAATGCGATCGAGCACGTCCTGCGGGATCGTGATGCGGTCGAGCGCATCCTTGGCATTGTCGCCGTCGTCGATCGTGACCGCGGTCCAGCGCAGGCCCGTGCTGGTCTGCGCCACCGCCGTGAACACATGGGTGCCGATCGGCTTGTCGGGATCGCGGATCGTCACCGGGGCCTCGATCGAGGTATCGAACACCTCGCCGCCATCCGGCACCGGCTTATGGGTGTTGCGGCGAACGTAAAGCGTTTGCGTCGCGCGGCTGATGTAGACCGAGACCGGTTCGAGCAGGAGCTTCGCGTCGGTCGCCGCCTTGGCGGCGTCGATCTTTTTGGCCGCGGCCGCCTTGGCGGCCTCCTTTGCGGCAACGGCGGCGTCGAGCTTCGGTGCCGCATCGGCCTTGGCGGCATCGAGCTGCGTCTGCGCGTCCGCGGCCTTGGCGGCGGCTTTCTGCTGCAAGTCTGCGGCCGGTGCCTTGGCCTGGTCGGTCTTGGCCGCAGCAAGCTTCCTGTCGGCGAATTTGAGCTCGGCGTCGGCGCGGGTCTTGAGCAATTCCAGCTTGCGCAGCGATGCCGTGAGCGATGCCGCCTCGCGTCCTGCCGTCGCTGCGGCCAGCTTGGCCTCGTCGGCCGTGCTGGCGGCGTCGTCGGCTTCCTGGGTGAGCTTCTCGGCACGTTGCGGAGCGGCCGCGAGCGCGGCTGGGTTCGGCACGAACAGGGCCGGGTGAGAAAATTCCACCGGCGCCACGTCGGTCGGCGCGATGATCACCCGCATCCCGATCCAGGTCTTGTCGAACAATTTCTCGGCAAAGCCGTAGGGCATCCGCACGCAGCCGTGCGAGGCGGCATAGCCGGGCAGCGGGCCGCCGTGCAGCGCCACGCCGTTCCAGGTGATGCGCTGCATGTTCGGCATCCAGGCATCGTCATAAAGGCTCGAATGGTGGTCCTTGTCTTTCTCGATGACGGCGAAGACGCCGGCCGGCGTCTCGCGTCCCGTGATGCCGGTCGACACCGGCGCGCGCAGAATCCAGCCGTCGGCGTCGTAGAAAGTGACCTTCTGGGCCTTGATCGACACGATCGCCATGATCGGCTCGCCTGCGTCGCGCGGCGCGACGGCCTCGGTGGCCGGCGCGGGGCGCCCCCGTCT
>NZ_JBAURI010001139.1:0-12292 GCF_049581145.1 Bradyrhizobium sp. | reverse complement strand
GGATCGTTGCGCAAGCCGCGGACCGGCCGAAGCCACACGCTGAAGCGATCCAGATCGAGATAAATCACCGGCGTGGTATAGAGCGTCAGCGCCTGGCTGACGCACAGGCCGCCGACGATGGCGATGCCGAGCGGCTGCCGCAGTTCACCGCCGTCCCCCATCCCGGTCGCCAAAGGCACCGCGCCCAAGAGTGCCGCCATGGTGGTCATCATGATCGGACGGAAGCGCAGCAGGCAGGCCTCGTGGATCGCCTGCTGCGATGACAGCCCGCGCGTGCGCTCGGCCTCGAGCGCGAAGTCGATCATCATGATCGCGTTCTTCTTCACGATGCCGATCAGCAGGATCACGCCGATCAGCGCCATGATGCTGAATTCGATACCGAACAGCATCAGCGCCAGCACCGCGCCGATGCCGGCCGAAGGCAAAGTGGACAGGATCGTCAACGGGTGGATGAAGCTCTCGTAGAGCATCCCGAGCACGATATAGACGGCGATCACGGCCGCCAGGATCAGATAAGGCTCGCTGCCGAGCGATTGCTGGAAGGCCTGCGCGGTGCCCTGGAAGCCGCCGCGCACAGTTGCCGGCACATGCAGCCGCGTCATCGCCGCATTGATCTCGCGCACGGCGTCGCTGAGCGCCGCCCCCGGCGCCAGATTGAAGGAAATGGTGGCCGCCACGGTGAGCCCCTGATGATTGACCGAAAGCGGGACGTTGCCGGATCCGATATGGGCGAACGCACTGAGCGGGACCATGGTCTCGACGGCGGTGCTGACCGCCGAGCCGCTGGACGCGGTCGAATTGCCGCTGCTGCCGATCGAATTCAGCGCCTGGTTGCGCGCCGCGCTGGACGACGACGCGGCGGTCGAGCTGGCCGCAATTGGCGAGGTCGCGCAGACGCCGCCGGATGGCGAGGTGGTGATTGCCGCAGATGCCGCGGCCGTCGGCGTCGATGAGGTGATCGGCGCAAAGGTGGATGACGGGCTCGACGAGGACGGGCCCGATGATGAGGACGAGGATATCGCGGAGCTGGTTGGAAGCGTCGCGGTCGGCAGACTGAGCGACGAGGCAGCCGTCGTGCTGGTCGTGCTGCCGCTGGTCGCAGCCGGCGTGGTGGTGGTGGAGGACGCCGCCGTGGGGGTGGATGCCGCGGTGGTCGATGACGACGTGGTTGAAGACGCGCCGGCGGCGGAGGACGACGACGTCGTCGTCGTGGACGAGGCCGTCGATGCGGTCTGGCCGGCAGACGGTGCGGAGGCCGAAGCCGGGGAGCATGCCGTCAGGGTGTTCGCGGCGTTGGCGGAGGGCCCGGAAACCGTGCCCGCACTGGCGTTGGTCGACTGCGTGCCGCTCGGCGAACCGCCTGCGGTGCTGATAAAAATGCTCTTCAGGATATCAGGGTCCTGCCAGTATTTCGGCGCCGCCTCCATCACCACATGATACTGGTTGAGCGGATTGTAGATGGTTGACACCTGGCGCTGCCCGAAGGCGTCATAGAGCGTGTTGTCGATCTGGCTGACCGTCAGCCCCAGACGCGCCGCCGCGGCGCGGTCGATCTCGATGTTGGTTTCAAGCCCGTGGTTCTGCTGGTCGCTGTTGACCTGCGTCAGCTGCGGAATCGATTGCAGCTCGGCAAGGATCTTTGGCGCCCAATTGAACAGCTCGTCGGCATCGTAGTCCTGCAGCGTGAACTGATATTGCGCGTTGGCGGAGCGGCCGCCGATACGAATGTCCTGCACCGACTGCAAATACAGCGCTGCGCCGGGGATATGCGCGACATTGCGCCGGATCCGCGCGATCACCTGATCGGCGGAAACATTGCGCCGGTTCAGCGGCTTGAGCGAGATATAGACCGAGCCGGCATTGGTCTGGCTGCCGCCGAGGCCGCCGGTGAACCCGACCACGGTATCGACCGCGGGGTCCTTGCGGATGATGGCGATGAATTCTTCGAGTTTCTGATGCATCAATTGAAATGAGATCGCCTGGTCGGCCTGGATGTTGCCGTTGACACGTCCGGTATCCTGCTGGGGAAAGAAGCCCTTCGGCACGATCACGAACAGGTAGACGTTCAACCCCAGCGTCATCGCCAGAATGACAATCACCAATAGCGAATGGCGCAGCGCCCAGCCCAGCGACCGGTCATAGCCGCGCGACAGCCATGCAAACCAGGCTTCGCCGAAGCGCGCAAACCGGTTCGCGGTTTCGCGCCGCGAGCGGCGCAGCAGCAGCGCGCACATCATCGGCGTCGTGGCGAGCGAGATCATCAGCGACATCAGGATCGCGATCGACAGCGTCACCGCGAATTCGCGAAACAGCCGGCCGACGATGCCTCCCATCAGCAATATCGGGATGAACACCGCGATCAGCGAGATGCTCATGGACACGACGGTGAAGCTGACTTCGGCGGCGCCCCTGATCGCGGCCGCAACCGGCGTCATCCCCTCGTCGATGTGACGGGCTATGTTCTCCAATACCACGATGGCATCGTCCACCACGAATCCGGTGGCGACCGTCAGCGCCATCAGCGACAGATTGTCGAGGCTATAGCCCAGCAGATACATCACCCCGAAGGTGCCGATCAGCGACACCGGCACCGCGACGCTGGGCACCAGCGTGGCGCGTCCGCTGCGCAGGAAGACAAAGACCACCAGCACGACCAGGATCGCCGAGATCAGCAGGGTCCGCTCGATTTCGGCAAGCGAGGCGCGGATCGTGGTGGAACGGTCCACCATCGGCTCGACGTCGATGGCCGGCGAGATCGAGGCCCGCAGCGCCGGCAGCGCCGCCATTACGCGGTCCACGGTGCCGACGATATTGGCGTTGGGCTGGCGAAAGATGATGATCAGGACCGCCGGCTTGCCGTTGGCAATGCCGGCGTTGCGCAGATCCTCGACCGAGTCGATCGCCTCGCCGACGTCGGAGAGATGGACCGGCGCGCCATCGCGGTAGGCCAGGATCAGCGAGCGATATTGCGCGGCTTTGGTCGCCTGATCGTTGTCATAGAGCTGGTAACGGCGGTCGCGCTGCTGGATGTCGCCCTTGGGGCTGTGGGCGTTGGCCGCCACGAGCGCGGCCCGCACGTCCTCCAGGCCGATGCCGTATTTCTGCAGCGCAATGGGATTGAGCTCGGCCCGCACCGCCGGCAGCGCGCTGCCGCCGACGATCACTTGGCCGACGCCCCGGATTTGCGACAATTTCTGCGCCAGCACGGAATCCGCGGCGTCGTAGAGTTCGCCCTGCAACTCCGATTCCGACGTCAGCGCCAGGATCAGGATCGGGGCGTCGGCCGGATTGACCTTGCGGTAAGTCGGATTGCTGCGCAGGTTGGTCGGCAGATCGGCACGGGCGGCCTGTATTCCGGCCTGCACGTCGCGCGCCGCGCCATTGATATCGCGATCGAGCCCGAATTGCAGGATGATGCGGGTCATCCCGACGGTGCTCGAGGAGGTCATCTCGCTGACATCGGCGATCTGGCCGAGATGGCGCTCCAGCGGCGTCGCCACCGTGTTGGCGACCACTTCGGGCGAGCCTCCCGGCAACTGCGCGGTGACCGAGATAGTGGGAAAGTCGACCTGCGGCAGCGGTGCAACCGGGAGCTTGAAGAAGGCCAACGCGCCCGCGGCTGCCAGCCCGAGGGTCAGCAAAATGGTGGCGACGGGGCGGCGGATGAAGGTCGTCGACAGGCTCATTCCGCCGGACTCCCTTCCTCGATCTCGCCGACGCCGCGGAAATTGAAGTAGCGTTGCTGCAGCCGGTCAAACCACAGATAGATCACCGGAGTGGTGAACAGCGTCAGGACCTGACTGACCAAGAGCCCGCCGACGATCGACACCCCTAGCGGGTTGCGCAGTTCGGAGCCGACGCCGCTTCCCAGCATCAGCGGCAGTGCGCCCAGGATTGCGGCCATCGTGGTCATCAAAATCGGCCGGAAGCGCAACAGGCTGGCGTGGTAGATCGCCTCGCGCGGCGGCCGGTGCTCGGTGCGTTGGGCGTCGAGCGCGAAGTCGATCATCATGATCGCGTTCTTCTTGACGATGCCGATCAGCAGCACGATGCCGATGATTGCGATCACGCTGAGATCGTCGCCGGCTGCCATCAGCGCCAGCAGCGCGCCGATGCCCGCCGAGGGCAAGGTCGACAAGATTGTCACCGGATGCACGAAGCTCTCGTAGAGCACGCCGAGCACGATGTAGACGGTGACGATCGCGGCGAGGATCAGGAACAGCTCGTTGGACAGCGACTTCTGAAAGGCGAGCGCCGAGCCCTGCAGGTGGATGGTGGCGCTCGGCGGCAGGTCGATCTCGCGCGCCGCCTGGGTGATGGCGTCAACCGCCTCGCCGAGCGAGGCGCCGGGCGCCAGGTCGAACGAGATGGCGGTGGCCGGAAACTGGCCGAGATGGTCGATGCGAAGCGGTGCGGTGCCTTCGCGCACATGGGCGATGGCCGATAGCGGCACCTGTCCCGGCACTGCGCTGCTGCTGGTCGAGGTCGGGACATACACCGAGGACAGCGACCGCCGCGAGCGCTTCAGCGCCGGGTCGGTTTCCAGGATCACGCGATACTGGTTGGCGCTGGTGAAAATGGTCGTCACGATCCGCTGCCCGTAGGAATCATACAGCGCATTGTCGATGGTCGCCGGCGTGATGCCGAAGCGGTTGGCGGTGTCGCGATCGATGTCGATATAGGTCATCAGGCCATTGGCGGCGATGTCGCTCGACACCTGGGCGAATTGCGGCAGGCCGTTGAGCTTGTCGACGAGCCGCGGCGCCCAGCTCGCCAGCTCCGTGGCATTGGCGTCTTCCAGCGAGAATTGATATTGCGACCGGCTGATCGAGTCGTCGATGGTCAGATCCTGCACCGGTTGCAGGTAGAGCCTGGCGCCAATGACCGCGGCCGTCGTCTGTTCGAGCCGGTCGATCACGCTCGTGATGGACGGACGGCTTCCGTGCGGCCTGAGGTTGATCAGGAAGCGGCCGCTGTTCAGGGTCACATTGCTGCCGTCGACGCCGATGAAGGAGGACAGGCTGTCGACGTCGGGGTCCTTCAGAATGACCTTCGCGAGCGCCTGCTGCCGCTCGGCCATGCCGGCGAAGGAGACCGACTGCGCGGCCTCGCTGATGCCCTGGATCAGGCCGGTGTCCTCGACCGGAAAAAATCCCTTGGGAATGGCGATGTAGAGTGCGGCGGTGACCGCCAATGTGACGACGGCGACCGCCAATGTCACGCCCTGGTGGTCGAGGACAAAGCGCAGCGCCGAGCCATAGTGCTCGATCAGGGCATCGAACCATTCCTTGTTCTTGCGCTGAAACCAGTTCGGGCGCTCGTCGCTGGCGGGTTTGAGCAAAAGCGCGCACGCCATAGGCACCAGGGTCAGCGCGACCACGGCCGAGATCAGGATGGTCACCGCCAGCGTGACGGCGAATTCCCGGAACAGCCGCCCCACGACGTCGCGCATGAACAGCAGCGGGATCAGCACGGCGATCAGCGAAATGGTGAGCGAGATGATGGTGAAGCCGATCTGCTCGGAGCCCTTGAGCGCTGCCTGCAGCGGTGAATCGCCCTCCTCGATGTAACGGGAGATATTCTCGATGACGACGATCGCGTCGTCGACCACGAAGCCCGAGGAAATCGTCAGCGCCATCAGCGAGAGATTGTCGAGGCTGAAATCGAGCAGATACATGGCGCCGAAGGTGCCGATCAGCGACACTGGCACCGAGAGGCTTGGGATCAGCGTGGCCCGTGCGCTGCGCAGGAACACGTAGATCACCAGAACAACCAGCACCACGGCCAGCAGCAGTTCGAACTCGACGTCCTGGATCGACGCCCTGATGGTGACGGTACGGTCACTGAGCACGTCGACGTTGACCGCCGCAGGCAGGCCCGCGGTCAGCTGCGGCAGCAGGTGCCTGATCATGTCGACGACCGTGATGACATTGGCCCCGGGCTGGCGCTGCACGTTGAGAATGACGGCCGGCGACATGTTCATCCACGCCGCCAGCTTGTCGTCCTGCGCGCCCTCGATCGCGTCAGCGACATCGCCCAGCAGCACCGGCGCGCCGCTACGGTAGGCGATGACCAGGCGGCGGTAGCCGTCGGCCGTCAGCAGCTGGTCGTTGTCATTGATGGTGGACGCCCGGGCCGGACCGTCGAAATTCCCCTTCGGCGTGTTGACATTGGCGTTGCCGAGGGTGGTGCGCAGGTCGTCGATACTGAGCCCATAGGCGGCGAGCTTGCGCAGGTCGGCCTGGATTCGGATGGCGGGGCGCTGGCCGCCGCTGATGGTGACGAGGCCGACGCCGGGCAGCTGCGATATCTTCATCGCCAGCCTCGTGTCGGCAAGGTCCTCCACCTGGGTCAGAGACAGCGATTCCGAGCGCAGTGCCAGCGTGATCACCGGCGTATCGGCGGGATTGACCTTGGCATAGATCGGCGGCGCCGGCAGGTCGGTCGGCAACAGGCTGCTGGCCGCGTTGATCGCGGCCTGGACCTCCTGTTCGGCGATGTCGGGACTGAGCGTGAGGTCGAACTGCAGGGTGATGATGGATGCGCCGGCCGAACTCGCCGAGCTCATCTGGCTCAGCCCGGGCATCTGGCCGAGTTGCACCTCGAGCGGGGCGGTCACCGAGGAGGTCATCACGTCGGGGCTGGCGCCCGGATAGAAGGTCTGGACCTGAATGGTCGGATAATCGACTTCGGGAAGCGCCGACATCGGCAGGAAACGATAGGCAATCAGCCCGGACAGCATGATCGCAACCATGAGCAGCGTGGTCGCAACGGGCCGAAGCACAAAGGGACGCGACGGGCTCATATCGACTTCTCACTGCCGGTCGAGGGCAAGTCCCTCACAGGTTTCCGCCGGTGTCGGGTGATGGAGCGTGGCTCTGGCCATTGGCCGCGGGCGGCGCGTTGCCGTTCGCCGCGGGCTCTGCGACCAGCGTGACCTTGGTGCCGTTGCGCAGGCGGTCGGCACCGTCGGTCACGACCTTGTCGCCGGCGGAAATGCCGGACTGGATCGCGACCCGATCGCCGCTGGTCGGCCCGAGCGTGACCGGCTGGATCACCACGGTCTGATCGGGGCGGACCAGATAGACAAAGGTGCCCGGCGCCCCGCGCTGGATGGCGCTGGTCGGCGCGATCAGCACATTGTGCAGGACGTCGATCCGCAGCCGCGCATTGACGAACTGGTTGGGAAACAGGTTCTCGTCCTCGTTGGCGAATTCGGCGCGCAGGTTGAGCGTGCCGGTGGTGGTGTTGATCTCGCTGTCGAGCGATTTCAGCTCGCCTTCGCTCAATTTGATCGAACCGCTGCGGTCGAATGCCGTCACCGGCAGCGTGGCTCCTGCGCGCAGCCGCTTGACGATCTCCGGCAGATAATCCTCGGCCACCGGGAAGATCACCGTGATCGGCTTGAGCTGGGTGATGACGACCAGACCGGTGGTCTGGCTCGGCGTCACGTAATTGCCCTGGTCGACCAGGCGCAGTCCGACCCGCCCGTCCACCGGGGCGACGATGTGGCAATAGGAGATGTTGAGCTGCTGGGTCTCGATCTGGGCCTGGTCCGAGACCACGTTGCCCTTGTCCTGCAATACCAGCGAGACCTGGGTATCGAGCTGCTGGCGCGGAATGGAGTTGGTCTTGGCGAGATCCTGGTAGCGCTTGAGATCCAGTTCGGCGTTCTGCAGCAGCGCCTGGTCGCGCTCCAGGGCGCCCTGCGCCTGGGCCAGCGCCAGCTGATAGGGCCGGGAATCGATCTCGGCCAGCAAATCGCCTTTCTTGACGACCTGGCCCTCGGTATAGGCGACATGCACCAGCTGGCCGCTGATCTGCGAGACGACGGTCACGGTGGCAAGAGAGGTCACCGTCCCCAGCGCATCGAGCGTGACGTCGATGTCTCCCCTGCTGATCGTCGCCGCCACCACCACAGGGACCGCAGCAGTGGTCGGCGGGCGATTTGGTTTGGCCGTCTCGAGATGTCGGCCGTAGAACCAGGCCCCGACAGCGCCGAGGACGATCAGGGCGAGCACGCCCCACGGCCGTCGCCGGCCGGCCTGGTTGGTTTTGGTCTCGGACTCGTCGGGAGGCAGAACGGCCGGCGGCTTCTCCTGTCGTTCGGTGACGGTCTCCATGCGGTGCTACCGATCCCTCAGAAGCGGAAAGGTGGCGAAGGCGCCTTACGACCACGTTTCCCGCACATTAAACCTGCGACATCCTTTCCGGTTCCACTTCCGCAACCCGGCGGACGGCCTCGGGCCGACGCGACCGGGTGGAGCGCGCGCAGGTCCGCAGCCGTAGTACTTTTACCGCCAGGAGGAGGTCATGAACGCGACCGACGGATACGCGCTCCGCGCGATTGAACCAGCCGGGCCAATCAAAGAACGGCTTGAGACTTGGTGCCAACCGCCGGTGTCACGGCGAGCCTGCGAGGTCTCAGCAGCCCGACGGAGATGGGGGCGCCGACACGCCGGGTGTCGCCGCCGCGCCCGTCGCATTGGCGGGCATCATCATGGCGGGTGTCGCCAGGTTCATCGTCACGCCCACGGCACAGGCCGATGCGTTTGGTGTCGGCACGATGGTCATCGTCGGATCGATACTGGTGCCGCCGAGTTCGGTCGTGGCTGGTTGGATTGTGCCAGGCGGCGGGTTCGCCGCAATCTCCGGAGTCGTGAGCGGCAGCGATGCGCCGTTGGTCGGCGGCCCGCCCGGCGCCGAACCGCATCTGGTGGAAGACGAACCGCCGAGCGGCGAAGTTGGCGGAATGGTCCCGGTCGCGCTGCCGGAAATTGACGTCGACATCCCACCCGTCGGGACCGCGATCGATGGCGCTGCCGCCGGCATGCTCGCCCGCGTGGGCGCAGCGATCGTGCCCGGTGCGACAGGCAGCGACGGCGTGGTGCCGCTCGGTGCCGACACCGACGTCAGCGTCACGGTCGGCGTCGGCGGCGTGATCTGTCCTGATGATGGCGGACCACAGGTCACGACCGTCCCTGATATCGTCGGATCGAGCGCCAGCGGCACCGGCGCCAGCGTCGTATCGGGAGCACCGGGCTGCGTGGCCGCCGAGAACGGGCTCGGGCCATTGAGCGGGGACGACACGATGGCGCCCGGCGTCGACGGCAGGCCCATGGCCGTGGTGCCGATGGTGGAGACCTGCGCACGGCCGGCATTGATGCCCATCAGCAGCGCGGCCATTGCAGATAACAGGCGATGCATCGCAGGCCCTCCCCGCCGTCTCAACTTGTCCGCGCCTTGCGAATGGCGACCTTGCTGCCCTCGGCCAGGTCGACCATCGGATTGAGAATCACCTGATCGCCCGGTCTGACGCCGTCATGCACCTCGACTTCGGTGCCGAGGTCGCGCGCGATGGTGATCTTCTGCAGATGCGCGGTGCCGTTCTCGACCACAGCGACATGCAGGCCGTTCTGATCGAACACGATCGCATCGGCTGGGACGATCATCGAGGGCGTCTTGCGCGGAATATGCAGGTCGACAGTGCAATAGATGCCGGGATCGAGCGCGCCGTCGGGATTGGGGACGTCGATTTCGGTCAACAGCGTCCGGCTGCCGGGCTGCAAGGCGGTCGCAATCCGCGTCACCTTGCCGGGAAAACTGCGATCCGGAATCTCCGGCACATGGACCACCGCGTCGACGCCCGGCGCGAGCCCGAAGGCCTCGTCCTGCGGCACGAACACCTGGGTGCGGATGACGTTGGGATGCATCAGCGTGAACATGAACGTCGACCCGGACGACACCAGACTGCCATTGTCGATGCCGCGCTGGGTGATCACGCCGTCGAACGGCGCCACCACGCGCTGATAGGCCTTCTCCTGCTGCAGAACCCGGATCTGGGCCTGCTGCGCTTGGATGTTCGACTGCGCCACGCCGACCGCGGCTTGCTGCGCCTGCAGGGTCAGGCGGTCGTTGTCGCCCTGCTGCAACGTCAGCCATCCCTGTTTGACGAGGTTGCTGTCGCGCGTATTGGTGACCTCTGCGAGATCCCGGCTTGCCTGGGTCTGCCGCAAGGTGGCCTGATCCTGGTTCAGTGTCGCCTCGGCCTGCGCAATCTGCTGATCGAGCTCGGGCGCAATGATTTCCGCCAGCAGGGCGCCGGCCTTGACCTCGTCGCCGATATCGACGTAGCGCTTCTCCACATAGCCGCTGGCGCGCGCAAAGATATTAGCCGCTTCGAAAGCCGTCGTGGTCGCTGGCAGGGTCACGGTCATCTTGTCGGGGCTGGCGCGAACCGCGGCGACGCGAACATCCGGGACAAGAGTCCGGCTCTGTTGTGCGACGGCCGCGACATCGACATCGGCCCGGTAGTAACGCCAGCCGCCTATGGCAAGACCGCCCAAGAGCAACAGCAATGCGCCGCCGCCGAGCAACGGGCCCGCCAAGCGCCGTCGCCGTTTGCGCGTCACGTCGGGAAGCGTGACAACACGATCGGTTCCGGGATCGGGCCGCTCCTGAATGGCCTCATTTTTCGGCCGCACGCGAATCTCTGTCATTCCGGGATGTCCTCGAACACGCCATGGTGGGGCTTTCCGTCGTTGCCTTTGCGCAGCATGGCGAACAGGTAAGGCACGATCAGCAGCGTCGTCGGCGTCGCAAACAACAGACCGCCGATCACCGCGCGCGCCAGCGCCGCGTTCTGTTCCTCGCCGGCTCCCCCGATCGCCATCGGGATCATGCCGACGATCATCGCGGCGGCCGTCATCAGCACCGGACGGATTCTGGTGTGGCCGGCGCTCAGCGCGGCCTCGAAGGCGGAGTGTCCCTTCAGCTGCTGCTCGCGCGCAAACGTCACGAGCAGGATCGAGTTCGCCGACGCGACGCCGACCGCCATGCCGGCGTCGCGTTGGTGCGCACGGTATATTGCGTGTCGCCAATCTTCGCCGTACCCGACGGCAAGGTCAGGTTCTGGGTGTTGACGGCATTGACGATATCGAGCGGCGTCAGCCCCCGCGACAATAGCTTGTCCGGATCGATGTCCACCATGATCTGACGATACTGGCCGCCGGCCGGCGTCGGCAGCGTGACGCCGGGGACCGGCGCCAGTTGCTGCCGCACCCGGTAGATGCCGAAGTCATAGAGCTGCTGCTCGTTCAGGCTGTCCGAATGCAGACTGAGCTGCAGCACAGGAACGCTCGACGCGTTGAATTGCACGACGATCGGCGGCTGGATACCGGGCGGCATCAGGGCGCGAATCGCATTGGTGGCTGCAACGATCTGGGCGATGGCGAGGTCGAGATTGACGTCCGGCTGGAAAAAGATCTTCTGGATCGACAGACCGTTGAGGGTCTGCGCCTCCATGTTCTTGATGCCATTGACGTTGGCGCTGATCGAATACTGGCTGTAGGTAGAGACGCGCTGCTCCATTTCCGGTGTGGTGAGACCAGTGTACTGCCAGATGACCGTGACCACCGGAATGCGGATCTCCGGAAAAATGTCGGTCGGCATCGACCGGATCGCGGCGACGCCGAGAAACAGGATGAGGGCCGCCACCACGTAGAAGGTGTGCGGAAAGCGGAGTGCAAAGCGAACAAGTCCCATGGTCTATTCCTGCAGTGCAGCCGGCATCGATGACGGCCTCGCCGGCGGCATCCGCTACCGCGGCCCCCACGGATATTGCGGAGGCATCGCGCTGCCCACGTGAGATGTCCTCGATGGATTCCTGGGCAATGCCAGCGATGTCGCCACAACCGACATCGTGGACACAAACAAAATCACCTTGCGGATAAAGGAGCACGAGAACAAAGCCATCCTTACCTCCGGGCATCATCAATCGTTGCGTGCGCGGACGTCTCACCGCCCAGCCTTTGCGTCTCCTCATGTGCTTTTTGGAATGTGCTTGTTGGAATGTCGCCTGCGAACCTTCCGATCACGCGAGCGCGCCGAGAGCTTCACAACCGTGGCGACTGAACGTCACGGGCTCCATAGAGCCGGATCTAGAAATTGCACACCGGTTTTAAAGCGCCACTGCTCGAAACTTGGGCTCGGCAACCCGCTGCACCCGATCAACGATGGGTGAAGTTTTCATTGCCGGGACTCAAGATCCGTTGAAGATAAGCATCTCATCACTGGACCGTGACTAGCAACGCAAGGAAGCATTGCGAGCCCACGGCATCCACTCCGCTTCCTGATCGCTCATATCAGCGAACGCGCTAACCCTGTTTTCGCGGCGCAGGACCCATACTCCGGCCGGTGCCAAGCCGTCGGTCCGGCGCGTCGCGCCTTCAGGTCACTGGGCGAGCGCGGTCCGGATCATCCGCGCGAGATCGGAGCCGAGATAGGGTTTCGG
>NZ_JBAURI010001138.1:0-6693 GCF_049581145.1 Bradyrhizobium sp. | reverse complement strand
GCCGTCAGCAAGGTACCGATCTTCATGATTTTTCGAACCAGTTACGAGTGAGTCAGAAGGCCACACCGTAAATTGCTCGAATTAATCTCCGGTTTATTGCGTTGCGCCGCGCCCCGTGCATGGCGGTGCTCAGGTAGGGCAGCTGGAGGCTGCGCAACGCAAGACGTTTCGCGGAGACGCTGCATCGCCGATTGTGCCGCGCTGGCAGATTCGTCTCGCTGCTCGTGCAGAAATCTCGGCGATATCAAGCCTCAGCGCGGCTCCTCCTCGGGGGTCCTCGTCGAGGACTTGTGCTGCGTCTGCTGCTGTTGTTTCTGTCCGCCGACCTCCTGGCAGGGGAGTTCCGTCCAGGTTCCGTCGGGCGCCGGTTGGTAGGAGTGACACGACGATGAGGTCGATCTGTCGTCGATCTTCGGCGGTTCGGAATTCCTCGCCAGCGCCGGTGCCATGAGAACAACCGTGGCGGTGACCGAACCGATGAAGATCAGCTTTGTGATCCGCATGTGAGGTTCTCCTTCACGAAGTGATGCACCCTTCAATAAAAAGGATTGTGGTGACTTTTGGGCCACGATGATCAACCTGTGATGGGCTGCTTAACAATTGGTAAAAGGTCGCGTGAGCGGCGGCTGGTCCCGCACGACCAGGAATTCGAAAGAGTCTTCTGCTGAGCCTGGTCGCAAATTCCGCAAGATGGGCGAGCGCGCTGCGATCGGGGTGTCCACCGTCTGTCCTCAGCATCATCCACCATGGATGGACGCGCCGGGCTTAGCCGCCTTGTGGCCACGAGGCTTGCTCCCTTTGCATGGCGTCTGTCATGCCATGGACCAAAGCCATCGACCCCGAATGCCGCTCATGCTAGGACACGACCAGAAGCACATTGTTCAGGGAGAAGGCAAAATGCGTGAGGCCGTCGTCGTTTCCTATGCGCGCACCGGGTTGGCGAAATCTCACCGCGGGGGATTCAACATCACTCCGCCGATGACGATGGCGGCCCATGCCATCAAGCACGCGGTGGAGCGTGCCGGCGTCGACAAGGACTATGTCGAGGACTGCTATCTCGGCAATTGCGCCCATGGCTCGCGCAACATCGGCCGCGAGGCCGCCTTGCTCGCGGGCATGCCGAAGACGACGGCCGGCGTATCCGTCAACCGCTTCTGCTCGTCGGGTCTGCAGACCATTGCGATGGCGGCGAACCACATCCGCGCCGACGGCGCCGATTGCATCGTCGCCGGCGGTGTCGAAAGCATCTCGGCGCCCGCGGGCGGCGTGCCGAAAGAGGCCCAGGACGCCGTGCTTCTGCAACATGCGCCCGACATCTACATGGCGATGATCGATACGGCGGATATCGTTGCCGAGCGCTACAACATCAGCCGTGAATATCAGGATGAGTTTTCGCTGGAGTCGCAGCGCCGCATGGCGGCCGCGCAGCAGGCCAACAAGTTCAAGGATGAAATCGTCCCGATGAACACCCGGATGAAGGTCGTCAACAAGGAAACCAAGGAAGAGAGCATCGTCGACTACACCGTGACGCGCGACGAATGCAATCGGCCCGACACGACGATGGCAGGCTTGAGCAGGCTCGAGCCGGTGAGGGGCCCCGGCAAATACATTACGGCCGGCAACGCCAGCCAGCTCTCCGACGGCGCCGCCGCGGTGGTGCTGATGGAGGCGAAAGATGCCGAGCGGCGCGGCCTCCAGCCGATGGGGCGTTTCGTCGCCTGGGCGGTGGCAGGCTGCGAGCCGGACGAGATGGGCATCGGCCCGGTGTTCGCCGTGCCGAAACTGCTGAAGCGCCATGGTCTCAGGATCGACGATATCGATCTATGGGAACTGAACGAGGCCTTCGCCAGCCAGTGCCTGTACTCGCGTGACAAGCTCGGCATCGATCCCGCCAAGTACAATGTCAACGGCGGTTCGATCGCGATCGGTCATCCCTTCGGCATGACCGGCGCCCGCCTGACCGGCCACATCCTGCAGGAGGGCCGTCGTCGCAAGGCGAAGTGGGGCGTGGTCACGATGTGCATCGGCGGCGGGCAGGGCGGCGCCGGCCTGTTCGAGATCTACAGCTAGGCGCGGTGACGCGCCCGACAAGGGTAGACTGAAATCAAGCAAGCGGTGCGAGATGATATCTCGCGCCGCTTCCGCGTTTCAGGCCGGGCCCGGGACGCTCGTGGAACGGTGCCGTTGGCATTCGTCTTGCTGTTGGCATGGTGAGCTCGGTGGAAACCCGCTTCCGCATGCCTGTCATGTCGGATTTGTACCATGGTTTGCGCGAAAGCCGACACAACGTTCGAACAGCAGAGCAGATCATGACGGACATGGAGGAACTGAAGAAGCGGAAGATGGCGCTCAATCTGGCGATCGTGCATGCGAACCCGGAAGCATTCATCGCCAATTTCATGGGCTGGCTCGAAATCACCGCCTTCATCAGCGCGCAGCGGGCCGGCGAAGCCGAGGTCCCTGCCGACGGGGTGACCCCAGAACTGTCGCCGCAGCAGTTGCAAAAGGGCGGCGTTCATGATGTCGGCAACGACGCGGTCTCGGCCTTTTGCATGACGGCGGCGATGAGAGGGGACAAGGCGGCCGTCGATCAAATGGAGGCCGCCTTTGTGCAGAGCATGGGAAGGGATTTCCCTGGCTCGTTCGGTCTCTGGCACTTTCGCGGCCAGATCGACGCGCCGGTGACGCTTGACGACTTCGTGGGACAGGCCGCAAAGAAGATGTTGCTGGGCGATACTCCGCCGCCGCCGCTGCGCGCCAAGGAAAACTGGAACACCGGCTTGCGCTTCTTCGAGAAGGCCCGCAAATCCAACTTCGTCAACGAGATCATGTATCCGCTGGCGAACTGGACCCGCGCGCGCTGGACCGACACGCTGGAAAAAGGTATCGCGTTCCTGCAGCACATCGAAGACAGTGTTCCGGTGTTGCGCGAGGTGCTGGACGATCCGCGCAACGATCAGCCGTTCATCGCCAACGCGCTGCTGAAATTGGCTCCGGCGGTGGATATGGAACTGACCGAGGAATATCAGGGCTTTCTGCGGTCGCTGGCGCGCCGGACATAGACATAGCGTCTGCCGGATCTGTCGCGCGGGCCCGCCGCCAGCGACCCCATGCTCCGGCGCCTATTTTGCAAAGTCGGAGGCTTGCCCGTCGGCCGTGGCGACCAGATGCTTGGGTACCAGCAGCAGCGCCGGGAGGATCAGGGCGTAGACAGCCGTGATCGCGATGACGCAGACCGTGAAGCCTCCGTAGCGATCGTAGAGGTTGGTGCCGAGAACATCGCCAAATCGCACGACCACGAAGTAGAGACTGTTCGACATCATCAGGGTCGTGCCCTGCAGGCCTCGCGGGCAGGACCGCATGATCAGGTCGAGATAGGCGCCGGTGGCGAGGCCGCCCATCAGGCCGATCGGCACCGCGGCGATCAGCGCCTGTGTCATCGTGTTGATGAAGAGCAGGGGTACCATCTGCGGAACGGCGAGCACGGTGCCCCAGAATAGCAGCCTCTTCAAAGGAATGGCGCGGCAGAGCAGTCCGTAGACGATGAACGTCGGAATGAAGGACGCGGCGAAGATCGCGTTCCATTGCCCCCATTGCGCGTCGGTGGCATGCAGCGTGTTCTGCAGGTGATATTGCAGGGGCGTGGTCGAGCCCGGCGCGAAATTCCATAATAGCCAGATCAGCAGCGCCGGATAGATTGGCCGATGCCGCAGCAGCCGCGCCAGATCCTGCAGCGGGCGGGCGCCGGACTCGATGCGGATATTGTCGAACACCTCTTTCGGTCGCCAGAGTCCATAGAGGCCGACCACGGCCATGATTGCGGCGCCGACCAGAAACAGGATAAGGATCGCTTGATCCGGGTTTTGCTTTTCGAGCAAGCCGCTGAGTGAGCCGCCCATCAAGAGGGCCGCCACCGTCGGAATCGACAGGAAGACGTTCCAGACGGCGCTGACCTGACCGGTCATCGCATGCTGCTGGCCAATGACCGACGTCAGTCCGTTCTGAGCGCTCGAGACAAACAGAAACGAAACCGTCAGCACGACGATCGCCATGAGTAGCGTGCCGTAGCTCATCGGCGTGAACGCAAAGACGAGATAGAGCAGGGCGCTGATGCCGCCAAACAGCAGCATGAAGCCGCGATCTCTCAGTCCCAACGGATTCCACTTGTCGCGGACAAATCCGAAGACGAAGGACAGATAGAGCGGGATCGCGGTCACCAGCCGAAAATTCGCGACCTCATGCGCCGTCAGGTGCAGCCTGTTTTTCAGGAGGAAGCTGATGGGAATGTCGATCAGGCCTCCGGACGGGCTGCCGAAGGCCAGCAGAACGATCAAAAGGCCGAGATAGAGGAAAATGTTCTGCCGCGCCGCAGGCGGCAAATCGACGGCAGTGGCCGGCTCGGCCACGGGACGGTCAATCGTCATTGCGCGCGGTCTATCCCCTGGAGCGGCAGCGAGTACCATATCCGGTCAGAGGGGAATTTGACAGCTGGGTCTGAGCTTTCGAACCCTGCTGGCAAGACGGGGTTTTTCCGCCCGGCCGCAGGACCGTGACAGGTCTCCATCCGGCGGTCAGCGGCCCTCAGGCGGCCTCGACGTTGCCTTCGGCCTCAACGTGCCCTTCGGCGTCTGCGGTTTCTTCAGAGTATTCCGCCATGTCCTCTTCGGCGTATTCCATCGATTCGAAGGCGTCATCGATCGACTCAGGTTGTTCAATGTCAGGTTCTGCGTGTTCGAGGCTCGCTTCAATCCCTTCCATTGGCTGCACGTCTGGAGCCGCTACGGCGGGTACGTGCTTCGCCTGCAGCCAGGACGAGGCTTGCGCCTGCGACTGTTCGAAACCAGCGAGATCAAACTGGTTTCCGTCCGCGTCGGTAATGGTGATGTCCCATCCTTCGCTCTCCCAGACGCGGGCGGTCGCCATCACGATCAGGGCGCTGCTGCGCTGCTTCCTGACTGTCTGATCGTCCTGCTTCGCAACCATCGTGTACGCCACGCCAATCTCCCGAACGCCATCCAAGGCGCGACACACTGTGCCTGTGCATTGGCCTCAATTGGTTCGCGGGATGGCAATTTGGCGGCGCTTCTGCCAAGGTTTTGTCGTGTTGCGATGGGCGACCGATGGCGACGGTTTTTTGGCGTGCCGTTCAAATCGCCAATCAAACCACAGCGTTTTGCCTGATGAGCTCGCGATAGAACGACGCGCTCAGCTTCGGCGTGCGCTGCCGCGTCGCAAAGTCGACATAATAAAGCCCGTAGCGCTTTTCGAGCCCATCCGACCACTCGAAGTTGTCGATCAGGCTCCAGAGGAAGTAGCCGTGCACCGGAACGCCTCCAGATGTCGCGCGCTGCAATTGCCTCAAATAGCTGCGCAGATACATGATGCGATCCGTATCGTAGACGGCGCCATCCGCCGCGCGCTGGTCGCTTGCCGCCGTTCCGTTCTCGGTGATGTAGATGGATTTCACGTTCCAAAGCATTGCCGCGTGACGCGGCACCCAATACATCGCCTCGGGACTGAACCTGAGCCAGGGCGCGTCCATGAGCGGGAACGATGCGGGAAATGGCAGCAGGGCGTAGCCGGCTGCGTTGTCGGCCGCGACGACGTAATGGTCAGCGGTGTAGACGTTGATCCCGAGGAAATCGATCGGAGATGAAATGGCGCTGAGATCTTCAGCCGTGAACTTCGGCGCATCCGTGCCGGCAGAAGCAAGATAGGCGTCGGTGTATTTTCCCTCCAGCAGCAGCGTCAGGTAGCCGGCATTGTGCTCGCGGGTGGCGATTTCCGCCGCGCGCACGTCGGCTGGCGTGTCGAGCGCCGGTATGCAGGACACCATGTTCTCGGCCGGACCGACCCTGGTTCCGGCGCGCCCCCGGGCGCGGATTGCCTGCACCGCAAGACCGTGACCCAGCGCGACATTGTGTCGAACCTGGTTCAGCGCGCCTTGTGGCAGATTGAGGCCGGGGGCGTCGAGGCGGGCGCCGTAGCCCAGATTGACCAGCCTCGCGCATTCATTGATCGTGAAGAAATGCGTCACGCGATCGCTCAGCCGCGCCGCGACGTAGCCGGCATAATCGGCAAAGGCCGCGGACGTGTCGCGAGACATCCATCCGCCGAGGCGGTCCTGCAGCGCCTGGGGCAGATCCCAATGATACAGGGTCGCAAACGGTTCGATGCCATCAGCCAGCAATTCATCGAGCAACCGGTCGTAGAAATCGAGACCTTTCGGGTTGGCTGCGCCGGTTCCTTCCGGGAAGACGCGCGGCCATGCGATCGAAAACCGATAAGCCTTCGCGCCCAGCGCCTTCAGGAGTTGCACGTCGTCCCTGTAGAGATGATAGCTGTCGTCGGCGACGTCGGCATTGCTGCGATCGGCGATCTTTCCGGGGATGTGCGCGAACTGATCCCAGATCGACGGGCCTCGTCCGTCCTCGCCGACGGCTCCTTCGATCTGGTAGGCGGAGGTCGCGGCCCCCCACAGGAATCCGTCCGGGAAATGCGGATCGGAGATCGTGTCGGACGACGCACTCTGTTGGCTCGGGGCGCCCCGACTGGATTCGAGGCCTGTCGCCGCGAGTCCGAGCGCCGACGATCCAGCAATGCCGGCAAAACGGCGCCGGGAAAGGCCGTCGGACACCGTCACCTCACGTCCGAGCAGCTTGCAAATTCACTTGGCAGCCTGATACGAGGCTG
>NZ_JBAURI010001137.1:0-9554 GCF_049581145.1 Bradyrhizobium sp. | reverse complement strand
GGCCTATGGCTCGCCGCGAGCCTGCTTTATCGCGGTGATGACCGGCGGCGCCTGGCGCGGCTGCAGGGCGTGGCCCTGGCGGCGCAGGTGCCGCTGCTTGCGACCAACGAGGTGCTGTATCATGACCCGGCGCGGCGTCCGTTGCAGGATGTGCTGACCTGCATCCGCGAGAAGACGACCATCGAGGCGATCGGCAGGCGGCTGCAGGCCAATGCGGAACGCCATCTCAAGCCCGCGGCGGAAATGGCCCGGCTGTTTCGCGACCATCCGGACGCCATCCGTGAAACCATGCGCTTTACCGAGCGGATTTCGTTTTCCCTCGATCAGCTGAAATACCAGTATCCGGACGAGCCGGTGCCGCCGGGCAAGACCGCGCAGCAGCATCTGGAGGATCTGACCTGCGCGGGCGTCGAGACATATTTTCCCGGCGGGATCGACGATGCGCTGCGCGCCACCCTGCGCAAGGAGCTCGACCTCATCGCCGAGCTCGACTACGCGCATTATTTCCTCACCGTGCACGACATCGTGCGCTATGCGCGCAGCCAGAACATCCTCTGCCAGGGCAGGGGATCGGCGGCAAATTCCGCCGTCTGCTACGTGCTCGGCATCACCTCGGTCGATCCGACCAAGGTCGATCTGCTGTTCGAGCGCTTCATCTCCAAGGAACGGTTGGAGCCGCCGGATATCGACGTCGATTTCGAGCATTCGCGGCGCGAGGAGGTGATGCAATATGTCTACCGCCGCTATGGCCGTCACCGCGCGGCGATCATCGCCACCGTCATTCACTACCGGCCGCGCAGCGCGATCCGCGATGTCGGCAAGGCGCTTGGCCTGACCGAAGACGTCACCGCGGCGCTGGCCGACACGGTATGGGGCAGCTGGGGCAAGGGCCTCAACGAGATGCAGGTCAAGCAGGCCGGGCTCGATCCGCAAAATCCGATGATCGCGCTTGCCGTCGAACTGGCCACCGAGCTGATCGAGTTTCCCAGGCATCTGTCGCAACATGTCGGCGGCTACGTTCTGACCCAGGACCGGCTCGATACCTATGTGCCGATCGGCAATGCCGCGATGGAGGACCGCACCTTCATCGAGTGGGACAAGGACGACGTCGACGCGCTTCATATGATGAAGGTCGACGTACTTGCATTGGGCATGCTGACCTGCATCCGCAAATGTTTTGATCTGATCGCCGGCCACAAGGGAATGCGTTACCAACTGTCGGACATCAGATCGGAGGATGACGACGATGTCTACAAGATGCTGCAGAAAGGTGAATCGCTCGGCGTATTCCAGGTCGAGAGCCGGGCGCAAATGAACATGCTGCCGCGGCTGAAACCCCGGACATTCTACGATCTCGTCATCGAGGTCGCGATCGTGCGGCCCGGGCCGATCCAGGGCGACATGGTGCATCCTTATCTCCGCCGCCGCAACGGCCAGGAAAAAGTGAGCTATCCATCGCCATCGTCCGGGCATGGCGATGCGGACGAACTGTTCCGGGTGCTGCACAAGACGCTTGGCGTGCCGTTGTTCCAGGAACAGGCGATGCGGATCGCGATCGAGGCCGCGAGATTCACGGCGGAAGAGGCGAACGGGCTGCGCCGCGCAATGGCGACATTCCGCAACGTCGGCACCATCGGCAAGTTCGAAGACAAGATGATCGGCAACATGATCGCGCGCGGCTACGATCCGGAATTCGCCAGGAACTGCTTCGACCAGATCAAGGGCTTCGGCTCTTACGGTTTTCCGGAAAGCCATGCCGCGAGCTTCGCGCAGCTCGTCTACGTCTCGTCATGGCTGAAGCGTCATCATCCCGATGCGTTCTGCTGCGGACTGCTCAATTCGCAGCCGATGGGTTTTTATGCGCCGGCGCAGATTGTCGGCGATGCCCGCAAGAACGGCGTCGAGGTGCGCGAGGTCGACGTGTCCTTCAGCTTCGCGCAGAACACGCTGGAGGCAGCGGATGGCAAACACTGCGCCGTGCGGCTCGGCTTTCGCCAGATCGACGGTTTTTCCTGGGTTGATCCGGATGAGGAGGGGTTGAAGCAACAGCAGGCGTTGTTCCGGGATGAGGCGTCTTTTTCACAGCCGTCATTCCGGGACGATGCCAACGGGACGCGAAGCGGCCGGTTGGCAGCGAACCCGGAATCTCGAGATGCCGGGTTCACGCTTCGCGTGCCCCGGAATGACGGTGCAGGGATAGAAGACGATTGGGCCGCGCGCATCGTTTCCGCGCGGGGGCGCCGTCCGTTCACCTCGCTGGAGGATTTCGCCCGCGACACCGCCCTGCCCAAGCGCGCGTTGATCCTGCTTGCGGATGCCGATGCGTTCCGCTCGCTCGGGCTCGACCGCCGCGCAGCACTTTGGGCGGTGCGGCGGCTGCCCGACGATATGCCGCTGCCGCTGTTCGAAGCGGCCACCGCGCGCGAACAGCCGGACGAAAACGCGGCAAGCCTGCCGCTGATGCCGCTGCCGGAGCAGGTGGTCGCCGACTACCAGACCATCCGGCTATCGCTGAAGGGCCATCCGATGCAGTTCCTGCGGCAGATGTTGACACGCGAGAGTGTCATCGCCTGCAAGGATGTCTGCCATGATAACGATAGACGAAAGGTCAGCTGCGCGGGCGTGGTGTTGGTGCGGCAGCGTCCAGGCAGCGCCAGGGGCGTGGTATTCATGACGCTCGAAGATGAAACCGGCATCGCCAATATCGTGGTGTGGCCGAAGGTGATGGAACAGTTCCGCAAGGAGGTGATGGGCGCGCGCCTGATCCTGGTGGAGGGCTACATCCAGAGCAGCCCCGAACACGTGACACATCTGGTCGCGCAGCGCCTGGTCGACCGTTCGCGCGAGCTGATCGCCCTCGCCGATGATGAGCTCCGGCGCAAACCTCCCGTGCCGGCTGGGCCGGCGCTGATCGAGCCGCTCAATGACGACCGCCGTGACCACCCCGACAATCCCGCGCAGAAAATCCGTCATCCCCGCAACGTCCGCATTTTGCCGCGCTCGCGGGATTTTCACTAGTCACAGCCGGATGGCCGGGCTTGACCCGGCCATCCATCTCTTCAAAGAGTCTTCGAAGGATGATGGATAGGCGGTCAAGCCCGCGTGTGACGACTGAGGACCCCGACATGCAATCCCCCCGCGACATCCTGGCTGATCTCTGGACCCTAGCCGGCGGCGATCCTGCCGCGCTCGACGCCGTCAGCCTGACCGGCGAAGAGCCGCAATTGCCGTCGTCGTTTCGCGTCGCGGCCGCTGCGCAAGTCTCGATTGCCGCCACAGGCCTTGCCGCGGCTGGAATCTGGACATTGCGTAGCGGGCAGTCACAGGCCGTCGCGGTGGATATGACCCACGCGGTCGCCGAATGCCGCTCCGAGCGCTATCTCCGCCTCGACGGCAAACCCCCGCCGCCGGCCTGGGACGTGATCGCCGGCGTGTACCGGACCGGGGATCAGCGCTTCGTGCGGCTGCATACCAATTTCCCGCATCACCGCGACGCGGTCTGCAAGGTCCTGCAGTGCAAGCCGGAACGCGAGGAGGTCGCGGCCGCGCTATTGCAGTGGAACGGAGCCGACTTCGAGACCGCGGCCTATGCGGCGGGTGGCGTGGTCGCGCTGATGCGCTCGCATGCGGAGTGGTCGGCGCTGCCGCAGGCGAAAGCGCTCGCCGAGTTGCCGGTCCTGACGATCGAAAAGATCGGCGAGGCGCCGTCAAGGCCATGGCCGGCCGGCTCTCGTCCGCTCGCTGGCCTGCGCGTGCTCGATCTGTCGCGGGTGATCGCGGGTCCTGTGGCCGGGCGGACGCTCGCCGCGCATGGCGCCGACGTGATGCTGATCGCGGGCCCAGAACTGCCGGCGATCCCCTGGCTCACCATCGACACCGGGCGCGGCAAGCTCTCGAGTTTCGTCGAGCTCAAGAGCGAGCAGGGGCGGCACACCTTGCGCGCGCTGCTAGCGGAGGCCGATGTCTTTGCGCAGGGCTATCGGCCGCGCGCGCTGGCCTCGCTCGGCTTCTCGCCCGGGGATGCGGCAAGAATCTCGCCCGGCATCGTCTCCGTTTCGCTGTCCGCCTACGGCCATTCGGGCCCCTGGGCGAACCGCCGCGGCTTCGACTCGCTGGTGCAGACCGCGACCGGCTTCAATCACGCCGAAGGCGAGGCCGCTGGCATCGACGGTCCCAAGGAATTGCCGGCGCAAATGCTCGACCACGCCACCGGCTACCTGATGGCGTTCGGCGCCATGATGGCAAAGGCGCGTCAGGCGCGCGAGGGCGGCAGCTGGCATGTCCGGGTTTCGCTGGCGCAGACCGGCCGCTGGCTGTGGGGCCTCGGCCGCATCGCCGATGGGCTCAAAACCCAGGATTTGAGCGGCAAGGCCGTGCAGCCTTTCATGGAGGACGTGCCGTCGGGCTTCGGCCAGCTTCATGCTGTCAGCCACGCGGCAAAACTCTCCGAAACACCAGCGTTCTGGGCGCAGCCGGCGATGCCGCTTGGCAGCCATCCGCCAGAATGGCCGCAGCGCGGCTGACCGCCGATGCCCGCCAATCACGCCGCCGCATCGACCACGTGATGGGACCGATAACGCTCGTGCTGGATAGCTTGCCGCGGCCAACCCGGGAGGACGTGCATGGCCCACAAAGACGCCGATATCGACAACTTCATCGCGGTGTTGTCGGATCCGCTGGAACTTCGGCCGCCTGAGCCCTTCATCTCATCGCCATCTTATCTTATCGCACAATGTGTGGGCGCGCGCCCATCATCTCTGCCCACTTTATTTGTGGTTGACGCTTCTCCGCGGACGTCCCTTGATGTCATCAGGGCTGACAACCGCGGGGAGCGTTACCACCATGCGGATCGAACAGCGCCACAACGGCGGCGGGACGTCGGATCAGATCCTCGGTGAAATCCGGGACTACTGCCGCGCGACCAGAACCGCGGAATCGACCTTCGGCCGGCTCGTGGTCAACGATGGCAAGCTGGTGGCGCGATTGCGCGATGGCGCCAGGATCACGACCGGAACGCTCGACAAGGTGCGCGCCTATCTGTCCGAACAGCGTTCCGCGCAAGGCGCGCAGCAGACCCCTCCGGCCGCGATCAAGCCGGTCAACGGCGCAGCCGCGGCGGCCGAGGTCGCTCCAGCGGGCTTCCGCTTCTTCGACAATCGCCAGAAATATCTGCTGTTCGTCTCGACCTGCAGCGAGAAGACCGAGATCGCCAGCCGCATTTCGCTCGAATTGGCCAATCTGCAGCCGTCGCCGCCGGCCCTGCGGCTGTTCGACGCCGGCGTCGGTGACGGCACGGTGCTGTCGCGGGTGATGCGGGCGCTGCATGCGCGCTTTCCGACCATGCCGCTCTATGCCGTCGCCAAGGAGATTTCCTACGAAGACGTGCGCATGATGCTCGAGAAGATGGCCGATCGCCTGTTCGAGCATCCCGCCACCGTGCTGGTCGTCACCAATCTCTATTATGCCGAAGCGCCGTGGCTGACGCCGCGCTCGGTGACATCAGCGCAAGGGCTGATCTGGAAGGACGTGGCGCTGTCGGGCAATACCGCGCACGGCTTTGCCGAACAGATCGGGCAGCTCGAAGGATTCTTGGCCGAGAACTGGCGCGCCGGGATCAGTCCGAAGACCGGAAACCCCGTCTACATGCGGCCGGTCATTCTGACCTTGCGGCGTGAAGACCATTCGTTCCTGCTTGATCCGATCATGCCGCGGCCCGGTCGCGTGATGGCCGATTATGATCTGGTGATCGCCTCGCAGCCCTATCGGGCGCGGGCGAGCGTCGAGTTCAAGTCCTCCAAGGTGGTGACGCCACTGGTTCGTGCGCTGCGGCCGGGCGGCCGGCTGATCGGTATCCATTCGCATGGCCACGACCCCGGCATCGAAATCATCGACCGGGTCTGGCCGGGCGACGATCCGTTCAAGACCGATCGCTACGCGATTCTGCGCCAGATCAAGCATGAGCTTGGCTCGGCCGCCCGCCACTACAACTTCAACGCCTCCTCGGACGACCGTTCGATCTTCCGCTATCGCATGCACACCCTCCCGGACGAGGTATCGGGCCCGATCGGAACCTCGACGCTGTTCGCGGCCTGGAATGCCGCGATCTATGTCGCGCAGATCGAGGATAACCGGCTGTCGGAAGCGGTGCGCGACGGCCGCTACCTGGAAGCCACCGACCGGGTGCTGAAGCAGCATGGCGGGCTGTGGTTCAACGATGAAACCTATGTCATCTCGCGCCGCCGCGCGCCGGGCTGACCGATGGGAGCAGCGTCGTGACCGCACCCAATCTCCCATCTTCCGACCGTCTCGCCGCGCTGCTCGATTCCGCATCGATCGAAATATCCTCGCGCGGCTACCGGTTGCCCGAGCTTCTGGAAAATTTCCGGCCCGGCACCGAGGTGACGATCACCTTTCTGCCCGGCGACAATGGTCGCCACAATGTGGACGCGGCGTCCGCGCTGCGCCGCGTCGGCTTTAGCCCGGTTCCTCACCTCGCTGCGCGTGAGATGCCGTCGCGCCAGGCGCTGGACGATTTTCTGGCGCGCCTGCGCGGCGAGGCCGATGTCAGCCGCGTGCTGCTGATCGCGGGTGATGCCGCGATCGCGAGAGGTCCGTTCAAGTCGAGCCGGGAACTGGCCGCGAGCGGATTGCTGGAGCAACACGGTATCGCGCGCGTCAGCGTCGCCGGTCATCCCGAAGGCCATCCCTATCTGGACCAATCAGGCACGTTCGCGCTGCTGAAAGCCTGGCAGGATTGGGGCCGCGCGAGCGACGTTGCCGTCGATATCGTCACCCAATTCTGTTTCGAAAGCCCGCCGATTCTAACTTGGCTGGGCGAGCTCGACGCACGCGATCTCGCTCTGCCGGTGATCATTGGCCTCGCCGGCCCCGCGACGGCGGCGACGCTGACCAAGTTCGCGCTTCGCTGCGGCATCGGTCGTTCGATGCGTGCGCTGCGGGGCCAGATCGGACGCTACGGCCGGCTGTTGACGGATGCCGCCCCCGACGAGGTCATGCGCGGTCTGCTATCGGCGCCGAACCAGGTGACCGCCTCGATCGCCGGCTTCCATCTCTTTCCATTCGGCGGCTTGCGCAAGGCCGCCAGCTGGCTGCGCGCCGATCCCGAGGCGGCGCTTCGTTCCGCACGGCAGGTGGTTTCAACCGTTTAGCCAAATCCATGAAGTTGCGCCGGATTATCGACCAGGATCCGCCAGTTTCGACGCGCGACAGGCGCTGGAAATCTTCCCATAGGCCTTGCCGGATTCACCAGCGCAAGAAGGTCGGCAAACCCGACTGCTCCACATGCTCCCCGCCGAGACCGGCTTGTGCGCCGCCGAAATGATCGAACGGCGTCTTGAGAAAGACGGCGAGATCGAAATGTGCCAGGAGCTCACCGCCCCAGCCATCAAGGGTGCGCTCAGGCCGCAATATCGCGGCGTGGTTGGCAGCCAAAAATAACCGGCGGTGTCGCGGTGCGGCAGCGCCATTGCTTCCGACAAGGCGCGGCCGAGGCTGGTGGCGCCCGCCCCCGAGGCGCCGATGATATGAATGCAGCAGCTTATCATTGGTCGATCCGACCAGCGGCACACGCACCCAAACAATCCCAGCCTCGGCCCTCAGCCCCCGCCGACGCGCGCCTTATCCTTAACCGCTAAACCAACGTTTCCGCCACAGATAAACCGCAGGTGAGACACACTTCGACTCGTCGTTGTTGCGCTGGCGTCACACATGATTATCGATTCCATCGCGTTATCACCTGTCGGCGCCGATTCCGGCTCCGCTTGTTCCAATTCGCGCCGGACTGAACCGATGCCAACACTGTTCGCCGAACCTGATGCCATCGCGGAGGAGATCATCCGCGACGTGGGGCCCCGTCTGGTGGTGGGCTTGCCGCTCGGTCTCGGCAAGGCGAACCATATCGTCAATGCCCTCTATGCGCGGGCAAGCGCGGATCGGTCGATCGATCTCACCCTCTTTTCCGCGCTGACGCTCGAGAAGCCGCGGCCGAAGACCCTGCTCGAACAGCGCTTCATCGCCCCGGTGATCGACCGCCTGTTTGGGAACTATCCCGACCTCGTCTATGCCGAGGCGCAGCACAAACGCCAGTTGCCACCCAACATCCGTGTCGTCGAGTTCTTTTTTCTGGCCGGGCAGTGGATGCATGTGCCGTCGGCGCAGCAGAACTATATTTCCGCGAACTACACCCATGCGGCGTCCAATCTGCTCGCTGCCGGGCTCAACGTCGTCACGCAACTGGTTGCCAAACGGGTGGTCGACGGCGCGGTGCGCTATAGCCTGAGCTGCAACACGGACATCACGCTTGAGGTGCTGCGCGCGCGTCGCGAGGGACGCGCCGCATTCAAGCTGGTCGGTCAGGTCAACTCCGAGCTGCCATTCATGCCGGGGGAGGGCGATTTGCCGGCGGTGGAATTCAGTGCGGTGCTCGACAGTCCCGCGACCGACTTCCCGCTGTTCGCGCCGCCATCGGAGCCGATTTCCGACACCAAATACGCGATCGGCCTGCATGCTGCCGGTCTCGTGCGCGACGGCGGCACGTTGCAGATCGGCATCGGCCAGATCGGGGATGCTCTCGCCCAGGGCCTGATCGTCCGCCATCGCGACAGCTCGCAATTTCGCAACATCATGCAGCGCCTCGCGCCGGCGCGAGCTTGCTTACCGGCGCTGGAAACGGCGCCGTTTGACAAGGGGCTCTATGGGGTCAGCGAAATGCTCACCGAAGCATTCCTTGGCCTGATCGCAGCCGGAATCCTCAAGCGCGAAGTGGGCGGCACCATCCTGCACGGCTCGTTCTTTCTGGGCTCGAAGGCATTCTATCGTGCCCTGCGCGACATGGCTCCGGAGCAGATCGCCAAGATTCAGATGATGCCGGTGTCGTTCACCAACGAACTCTATGGCGACGAAGACAACAAACGCAAGGCGCGGATCGATGCCCGCTTCATCAACAACACGATGATGGCAACGCTGATGGGCGCGGCCGTCTCCGACGGCCTCGAGAACGGGCAGGTCGTGAGCGGCGTTGGTGGCCAATATAATTTTGTTGCGCAAGCTTTCGCGTTGTCGGGCGCCCGCTCTATCCTCGCGCTTGGGGCCGCGCGGCAGTCGGGCACAAAGATGCTATCGAACATCCACTGGCATTATGGTCACGAAACCATCCCGCGGCATCTGCGCGATATCGTGGTGACCGAATACGGCGTCGCCGATCTCAGGGGCAAGTCAGACGCCGACGTGATCGCGGCGATGCTGCAGGTTGCGGATTCCCGCTTTCAGGACGAGTTGGCGCGAGTCGCCAAGGATGCCGGCAAGCTGCCGAAAAACTTTGAAATTTCATCCGTCTATCGCCAGAACCTGCCGGAGCGCATCACTGCCGCTCTGAAGCCCGCGCGCGAAGCCGGCTTGCTGCCGTCGTTCCCGTTCGGCAGCGATTTCACCGATGTCGAGCAGCGGCTGATCCCGGCGCTGCAGATCCTGCAGCAAGCGCGCGGCGCGCCGCTGCAACTCGCCGAACTGTTGTGCCAGGGATTGACGCGCGCCCC
>NZ_JBAURI010001136.1:0-7423 GCF_049581145.1 Bradyrhizobium sp. | reverse complement strand
AACATTTCCCGCCGAATGGGCCGGTGCGCGAGCCGGAGCGCCTCGCTGCCGCGCTTCGCGCCGCGGACGGCATCATCGTTTCCAGTCCGGTCTATTTCGGCGACCGCGGCTCGCTGGTGCAAAGCCTGTTCGACTTCGTTGCATCGGATCCGAGCCTGACGCGGGACATGGCGGGCAAGATCTATGGGGGACTTGCGGTCGGCGCCAAGCGAAACGGCGGTCAGGAAACGACGCTGATCTACCAGATGCTCGACATGCTCAACATCGGGCTCCTGGCGGTCGGAAACGGCCATGAAACCACCGCGCAGTATGGCGGGACCGCAAAGGCAGGCGATATCGGAACGTTTGCATCGGACCCATACGGCCTTGAAACCTGCATCGGCACCGGGCGCAGGGTGGCCCGGATCGCGGCGATGAAATCCTTGCGCGGAAACGGCGCCGGCCTCACGGACAAGCTGTCGGTCCAGCTTTGGCTGGTGCAGGACGATCGCGACGGGCGCGGCCATCGCTATTTCCGGGATTGGGCGCAGGACCTCCACGATCGCCATCCCTCGGTGAACGTCAGGATTTTTGACGCGGTCAACCACGAGGTTGTCCGCTGCCTGGCGTGCGAGATTTGCCCGACGCAGCCCGGCGACGGCCGGGACTATCGCTGCATCGTCACCGCCGCGGACGATTTCTTTGTCAAACACCATGGCGAATTGCTGGATGCGGATGCGATCCTGATCGGGGCCTATTGCTGCGAAGATCCGTCAACGACAAGGTCGGTCTATCAGCAGTTCATGGAGCGGACCCGCTATCTTCGACGCGACAACTACGTGTTCGAGGATCTGCTCGTGGCTCCGTTTGTCGTAAGCCCTATTGAGGCCGCTCAGCATCTTCACATCCGGATGGCGGGTTCGATGATCCGGCATCACACCGTGCTCAACCGGCCCATTCTGGCGTTCGAGAGCGATGGTCGCGTGGTGAATGCGGCAGCGGTTGCCAGACAGAGCGATCTGTTCCTGGCGCGAAGCCGCGAACTCGTCCTCGGGCGGTACCTCCACGGCAAAGGGGGCGTCGAATATCGTCCGGTCGGCTACCAGATATCGGCCGCAAAGGCGCGCGAAGAGCGAGCTTCCGGAAATACGGCTGACACGATCAGGCGGCGGCTGGCTGATCACGACGCGACGGCGCGCAGTCGCCTTGGCTTGATGATAACCGGATTGAACCAGCCATGACGGATGATTTGGAGGCGCTTGTCATCGACGTCGTCAGTCCGTTCATCGAGTCCCCAACCGCGCTGACCGGCGCAACCGCGCTCGGCGAGCTCCTGGACTCGATGGCGATGGTGCAGGTCATCCTGGCCCTGGAAGGCCGCCTGGGTTGTTCGTTCGGTCCGTCCGATATCCAGTTTGACCACTTCGAGACGATCGACATGCTCGCGCTGCAGCTGGCGTCGATCAA
The DNA here is from genome assembly GCF_049581145.1 of Bradyrhizobium sp. GTDB lineage: Bacteria > Pseudomonadota > Alphaproteobacteria > Rhizobiales > Xanthobacteraceae > Bradyrhizobium. Next base: position 5,977 of record NZ_JBAURI010001136.1, on the reverse strand, counting down.
ATCCCAGCGATGAGGCGCAGTTCCCGGTCTCTCGCGGCGCTGCTCGGAATCCGCCGCTCCGACACCGAGCTGTTTCGGTGCGCCTCCGGCGGCCTCACGGCGGACGAGTTGTTGTTTCGCGCGAACCTGCTGGCCGGCAAATTGCCGAACGCGAAGCAGCGCGTCATCGTTCCATCGGACGATCCGATCGCGCTGCTCGCGGGCATTGCGGGGTGCTGGCTCGGCAACGACACGGCGGTGGCGTGGCGGACATCGGCGATCGATCTCGCCGCCCTGACCGAGCTGACCGCGGCGACCATGGCCGTGCGCTGGGACGATCTGGCCAAGGATTGGCGTGTGGAGCGTTTGACGGCGACGCCCGCGGCCGAGCAGCCCGGTGACATCGTCATTCTGACGTCGGGGTCGACAGGCAAGCCGAAGGGCGTGGCGCTGCATCTCGGGCGGGTTGCCGCCAATGCCGCGCTCGCCGGCAGCAGGGTCGGCGTGTCCTCCTGTGAGTTCTGGGCGGTTGACGCCGACATGTCGCTGATGTCGCCGCTTGCACATACGCTGATGGCCTGGTCGAATCAGGTCTCGGTGCAGCATCTCGGCGGCCTCGCCTGGAACAGGCGAACTGAGCTGTTCGCCGGCGGCAGGGGCGGCTATGGCGGCGCGCCGCTGCAGATCCGGGAGCTCGGCCAGCGGTTGGCCGGGGATGGTCCGCGGGTCATCGTCAGCTCGGGCGACTTCCTGCCACAGGCCTTGGCCGCCGCGGTCGAGGCGCGCTTTCCCGGCGCGAGGCTGCACAAGATCTACGGACTGACGGAGGTCTCGGGTCGGCTCTGTGTGCTGTCTCATGACCAGCGCCAGCTTGATCCAGCCGCCGCCGGTTTCCCGCTCCCGGGGTTCGAGGTGTTCATCGCAGCGACCGAGACGGCCGACGAGCCCGGCGAAATCTGCGTGACGGGTCCGACACTGATGTGCGGGTATTGGAGGCCTGGTGGCGCCTTTGAGCCGACCGAGGGTTCGATATTCCGAACCGGCGACCTCGGCGCGATCACCAGCAACGGTCTGGTGACCGTCAGCGGCCGGCGCGACGATGTGTTCAAGGTGGGAGGGGAAAAGGTCGACCGGCACAGCATCGAGCTCGCGCTGCAGCCGACATTGGCCGAGCATGAATTTTGCGTGCTGCCGGTGATTCACCCGGTGCTGGGGCAGATGCCGGCGCTTTTTGTGGCCGGCGCGGACCTGCAAAGCCTTCCGCCGCGCGCCGCGATCGTCCAGGCCGTGAGGGGCAAGCTTCCGCCGCGCTGCATCCCGTCCATGACGCTGTTCGCAGGAATGACATTGCCGAAATTGCCGAACGGCAAGCTCGACAAGCAACTCTTGATGCACCAATTCCAGAAATTTCCGGATCTTTATGCCAGACAGCAATAATCCGAGTTTTCACCCGGCTTCGCTGCGGAGGCTGCGTGATTTCGCGACCGGCGCCGGCGCGGCGACCCTGGTGGTCGGTCTGCTGTTGCTTCTCCTCGCCGAAACCGCACGACGGGGGGTCTCTTCGGCCGTGTTTCGCTATGTCGGATTTTGAACGGCTTGTCCCGCTGATCCGCCGGCTGCCGTGGCTGTTCATCGAGACGCCCGCGCGTGCGGCCGGATTTCTCTCGGTGATTGCTCTCGTCGTCCTCCTGGCGCTCAGGATCGAGCTGGGGCAATCCTGGAACCTCTATGCATCCGGCCGGCAGGCCGCGAAGGCCGGAGACGATTTTCCGTTGCTGCTGCAAAACGCCGGAAGCGCTTTCAAGGATACGGGCGGCCAACTCGTCGTTCTGCTCGGAGGCTCGACCGTTCGCGAACTCACGGCGGACGACGTCTTGGTCTCGAAGGAGCTGACCCGCCAATGCCGGCGCGACATTCATTTTGTCAATCTGGGCTCGAGCAGCCAGACATTTGTCGAAGGCTGGGATCTCGCCGCGCTGGCTCCATCAAGTCGCCAACGGCTGTTGCTGGTCGGACTCAATCCCTATCGGCTGAGTTTCGACGATGACGACGTTGTTGCCGACCTCTCGCACAGCGCCGCAGGGCTTCCCACGTCATTCTCGCTGCTGTGGTCCGTGGCCCTGCACACCGGCCGCGTCGGGAGCCTGGAGAGGGTCGTCGACTCGATCGCCCGGCAGCAGAGTCTTGGCGCAACATTGCGGCCGCTCCAGCTGCTTGTTCCGGATCGTCCGGTCAAAAGGCCGCCGGCCGAAAATCCATTTCAGCCGGAGCGCTCGAGCTACCACGAGCCGGTCTGGACGCGGCCGGAAAAACTGAGGCAGACCAGCGAGTATATCGCAACCAGGGTGCTGGATTTTCACGACCGTTTTCGATCCAGCGTGACATGGTTCAATCGCTTCGTCGATCATTTTACGGGGCCTCGATCCGACGTGAAATTCGTGGTCACGCCGACCGACGAGACCTTCGCGCGAGCCGACAGGCTCATTTCCGCCGACTTGCGCGAGGCCATCGGGTTACTCGGCGAGGACCGGGTGCTGGATCTTCGCGGCCGGGTCAAGGACCTCGATACGAGCGATTTCTTCGACGTTCAGCATCTGGTCGCGAAAGGTCGCGAAAAACTCCATCCGGTCTTCATCGATGCGGTGTCGCGCGCGCTGGGGTGCAGCCCAGGCGTGGCTGGCTGACATGCTGCGGCTGATCGCCATTATCGTGGTCTGCCTGGCCGTCGTTGCGATGGGGGATGCCACCGGCCGGCAGCCCAGGCTGCATGTCGACCGTCTCACGGTGTCACCCGGTGGAAGCGAACTGCAACGGCAGCCGTTCCTCAATGGTCAGGCCGCGGTCCTTCATGCCGTCGACGACGACGCGTTGGCCGTTGAACTCGAGACCGGCGGACTGCAGACGGTCGGCGTCCTCACGGTGGCCGGCCGCGAGGGCCGGGCGACGCTGGGAGAGCCCGGCGGCAGAACATTGGCCGGAGGCGAGCCTGATTGCACGACAGCAGCGACGGGCGGGTGGCAATGCAAGGTGATCTGGCGAGCCAACAGGCCCGAGGAGCGGTTGCCGCTTTATCCTGCGGACGACGCGGTGACGATCGATTCGGTCGATTTCAGCCCCGTATCGCTTCTGCGATCGCCGGCCACCAGTTTTGCCGGGCTGCTGTTGTTTCTGACATTGCTTGTCCTGCTTGCGCCATTGATCGTGCTGATCCGGCGGAAATCACCCGTACTCGAGCTCCCGCTTCTGATCGGCCTGAGCGCGGCCTGGATCGCGACCACGGGGGTGGCGAGCGCGCTCGCGATCGCGGCCTTTCTCGCCGTCGGATATCTGTTCGTCAGGCTCGAGCTGCGAGCCAAGGGTCCGTACGGAGATCCGAAACGTTCCGGCCTGCTGCTGGTTGTGGGATTCGTCCTCGTCGTCCTGCTCTATTTCAAGGTTCTCGCGCCCCATGCGGCGGCAGCCTTCGGACAGACGACGTCGCTCGCCTTGCCGCTCGGCCTGTCCTACTTCAGCATTCGTCTGATCGACGTGATGTTTGCGGCGCGCGCGCGCACGCTGAAGCAGATCGGCGCCGTCGAGTTCCTGGGCTTCATGCTGCATCCCTCGATGCTGGCGGCCGGACCGATCACCACGATCGCGGACTTTCGGCAGGCGCGGATCGCGAACTGGTCGGTGGCCGATTACGGCAGCGGGATCGCGCGCTGCCTGGTCGGTCTGATCAAGAAATTCTCGGCGGATCTGCTGCTCGCGCCCGCCGTCCTGCACTTCACGCGCATTGTTGCCATCGATCCCGAATCCGCGCATGCGAAGATCGTCTGGCCGATGCTGTTCGGACAGCTCTTGTACATCTACCTCGATTTCACCGGCTATACCGATCTTGCGCTCGGCACCGGCAGGGCGCTCGGCTGGCGGTTGCCGGAGAATTTCGATTTGCCGCTTGTGAGATCGAACCTGCAGCGCTTCTGGCGGTCCTGGCACATGACGCTGTCGAACTGGGTGATGCGGCGGGTCTATTTTCCCGCGTTCATCGAATCCCGTTCGCCTGTCCTGGCGTCGATCTGCGCGATGCTGACGATCGGGTTCTGGCATCAGCCCGGGTTCGGCTGGACCGCCTGGGCGCTGCATCACGGGATCGGGCTCGGTGCAACGCTGAAATTCCTCGACACGGCCTTCCGCGCGAAAGCGCCGCTGGCGCGCTTTGCCGCCACACCCACCGGTGCCGTCGTGACAGCTGGTCTGGGATGGGCCTTCACCATGTCATGGATCGCGCTTGGGCTGAGCTATACGCTTTTCGACAATGATCTATTGTCGTTCGCCGTTCTCCGAGGCGCATTCAGATTCTAGCGAAGGCGGCGAAACGGCTACCGTTGCGGAGCGGCGACCGGCGGCGGAGTTGGGCTCAAGGTCCGTCTCGGATTGAGCGTGCCGGCGTAGAAGGACACCACCCAGACCAGGATCAGGCCGATCAGATAGACCACATAGACCTGCGGCGGCGTGGTTGCCCAGCGCACGAACTCGTTGAAGTTTTTTGGCCGCGAAGTGGGGTCATTTTCCATGACGTGTTTTTGCGCGAAATGGCCCGCGAAGGGAAGGGGCAATCGGCGCACGCCCGGTCCAAGCCGCTGTAGCAAGCCGCTTTCGTCAGGAGGCATTGCAGGGCATAATGGCGCATGGAACTTGCCACCCGCCTCGACCTGATGAACTGGCTGGTTGCCCAGGGGCTCACAGGTCTTCCAGAGACCGATCTCATTCGTGGCTTCTGCGAGCGCTGCCGTGCCGGCGGCCTCGATGTGTCGCGCGCGCTCGCCTTCATCGATACGCTGCACCCGATCTATGAGGGGCGCGGCTTCCGCTGGACCGATACCGCGACCAACGAGAGGGAAACGTTCGAATACATTTCGAGCGCGGAAGGAGCTGCGGCGAAGAACTGGCGTCGCTCCGCCTTTCACCACATGCTGCAAAACGGCGACGACGAGCTGACGCTCGATCTAGCCGATGGCGCCGCGCGCCAGTTTCCCCAGATCAGCGATCTCGCCGAAAAGGGGCACCGCCATTGCGTGGCCTTCGTGCATCGCTTCGGCGAGGCCGGCACGCTCGGCCAGATGGACTGCTTCTATTCCTATTGGTTGACGCGTCGCGCCGAGGGTTTTCGCGAGGGCCAGCTCGCAGCGCTGCGCGACCTCGTGCCGCTGCTCGGGCTTGCGATCAAGTCGGCCCAGCAGGTCGATATCGCGCGGACGCTGGGACGGGTGTATCTCGGACGCGATGCCTCCGAGCAGGTGTTGCGCGGCCGCATCTCGCGCGGCGTGACCGAGCGCATCAAGGCGGTGTTGTGGTTCTCCGACTTGCGCGGCTCGACCAGAATATCGGAAAGCATCGGGCCCGACGAGATCATCCCGTTTCTCAACGACTACGCGGAGGCGTCGATCGAGGCGATCCATGAGGTCGGCGGCGACGTGCTGAAGCTGATTGGCGACGGCGTGCTGGCGATCTTCACCGGCGACGACATGACGGTGGCGCGGCGGGCGGCGCTGACCGCCGAGCATCGCTTCCGTCTCAACATGAACGCGTTGAATGCGCGCCGCTCGGCCGACGGCCGTCCGGTTACCTCGGCCTATGTCGGCCTGCATATCGGCGAGGTGTTTTACGGTAATATCGGCAGCGAGGACCGGCTCGATTTCACCGTGGTGGGACCGGCGGTCAACGAGGTGAGCCGCATCGCCTCGATGTGCAATTCGATCGACCGCGAGCTTCTCGCCTCGTCGGAATTTCGCAGCGGTCTCGACGCCACCGGGCGGCGTTATCTGGTGTCGACCGGTCGCTACGCACTGCGCGGCATCGGCCGCGCCCAGGATCTCTATACGCTCGACCCCGACATCGCCGCGAACGAGACGGTGGCCGGCAGCTACGAGCGCTATCTGGCGAGCTAGCTACTTTCCGGCGCAAAATTCAGTCAAGCTGGCCTTGGACTAGAATCGTCCTGTATGCGGAAAACTGC
>NZ_JBAURI010001135.1:0-4540 GCF_049581145.1 Bradyrhizobium sp. | reverse complement strand
GGCCAGCGATGTCGCCTATTGGCCCATGGCTACCGAAATCTAGCGGCGCAGCAAGTCGGCCGCTATCTGCGGTACACCGGCCGCGGCGCCGACCCAGTCGTGAATGACCCGAAGCGGGCATGCACGGGACCATTTGCATGTGCGAGGCGCTAAACTCGGCCCCTTCACATTTGGTCTTTCGGCGATGCTCGTTTCCCGATACCGGCGTTGCGCCCTGCAATCAACCAATAGACCAAGCCTGCGGCCAGACCTGCACCCGTGATGATTGCAGCGACTGTAACGTGCTCTAGGAGATTCCCAAACACCACTGAGGCTGCGAGAAGCAGGCACAGGCCGCCAAGCACCAAGTACATTGCCAAACGTTGGACACGGAGAAATTCGCAAATAACGGCTACGATCAGAACGGGCAAGAGCAAAGCGCCGGAGTAAATAACCAAGGCATAAAGGGGCAACAACAAAAACTCTGGATCCAGTCCACGACTTATTATCTGCCACCACAAGTCGGCAGTGATCAGAATGGGCCCTGCTGTTAGACACGCGCAAAAATATCCCAGGAGGATGGCGGGCATTCGGTTGACGAGCTGCTTGCCGTCCAACAATCTCTGCACGCCCTGCTCCGCCGTCAGAAGAGACTTTAAGTTGCTGCCTCATTCATATCACCGCAAGGCTGCAATGTCGCTTATTGGCCCGAGAGAGAAGACCATCAGGGCCATCCTATGTCGGGCCGCTAGAGGTTGTATCGACAAGATTTGCTCGGTGTGAGACTTTCAACCCGTGACCCGGAGCGGACCCACAAGTGACGTATGGCCGGGCAAAGTATATGGCTGATCCGATGCAGCGACCGGCGGAGCCCAACTGTGAATCTTTCGATTGTCGTTCATGACGGCGAGGATGGCGCTCACGTTTCAACAGAGGTCGAACTTGACAGAGTGATCCGCATGACCTGTGAGGAGGCGCGAGCACGAGGGGTGTTGAACGTCATCTTTCTCAAGGCGGTCAACGGCAATGTTCTCTCACTGGTCGTAGGAGGCGATGACACGGTCCTATCTTTTATGCACCGCCACCGTGATCCGCCATACTATGCGAGCAGCGGCGCTCAGAAGAGCGTGCATCCGGGTATGACTTGCTATGTCGGCCTCGTTCATCACACGGAGTTCCCGCAAAAATATATCATCCCGTTTAAAGAGGGTCTGATTGCGACTCACGAGTTTGCCAAGTCTGAGATGCTACCGCAATCTGTCGAATGGATCGAAACCTAATCCTAAGTTTGCACCTGCAATTCACCTAAAGCTGAATCTCTCGAAGCGCTTAGGTCGAAAATCGCTTCCTGAAAGTGTCCATGTAGAGATTCACAAATCACCGACTCCGTGATTCTATTGGACGGTGTCGTTCGTCCGACAGTCCAAAGGAGGCTGTGTCCAGTAGCGAAAAAGGCCATTTTCAACAAATCTGAGTCGGATCAGTCCCTTGCGCGTTTCGACGGCGCAAACTCCAGCCTAATCGCCCCGCGTCTGCACTTGGACCGAGAGAGAAGACCATCAGGGCCACGTCATGTCGGCTGCGAGAGGCTGTATCGATCAAATTTGCTCGGTATGAGACTTTCCGCCCGTGACCCAATCCGGGCGTTGACCAGAGACCAGCCCATCCCGTCTACTCAACTGAGCGGGCTGGCAGCGCGGGTGTAAGACAATGCTGACGCAAATTTACGAAGTTGCGACAACTGCGGAGGCCGAGGCGATATCGGAAATCGGCGTCGACCATGTCGGTGTGCTCGTCGGCGATGGCGCCTTCCCTCGGGAGCTTCGGGTTCAGAAGGCGGCAGCCATTATGAAGATGATTCGGGCGCCTTCCGTACTTTCTGCGCTGTTCCTCTCAGCGGATGTCGCTCTTATCGAACGGATGGCAAGGGAGCTTGATCCGCCCATCGTCCACCTTGGCGCATCGAGCGAATTGCTTACACCCGATCTTGTCGTGGCGCTGCGAAAGTCCCTGTCAAAGCCCAAATTCATGCGCAGCGTACCTGTCGCAGGACCCGAGGCGGTAGTGCTGGCGCAGGCATATGATGGTGTTGTCGATTGGATCTTGCTTGACAGTCATCGCACGGGAGATGTGCAAATCGGTGCGCAGGGCGTGACGCATGACTGGAGCATCATTCGAAAGATAGTGGAGGGTGTTCGTACCCCGGTAATACTTGCGGGTGGCCTCGGACCGGACAATGTCAGAGAAGCTATTCGGTCGGTGGGACCTGCCGGTGTCGATTCGAAAACCAGAACCGATCAAGAGGGCACTCACACAAAAGACCTTGCGAAGGTGGAAGCCTTCTATCGCGCTGCGACGAGCGGCTAGATCGCTTTTCCCTTCTTGGTCAATCGCGAAATTTTTCTGCGATGCAAAGCTCGGTCGTTATCGGAGCATGCCAGACATCGAGCATGCCTCCCCCATTCCAATTTGGCCGAAGCCGCCGGTCACGCTGCGCGCTGCTGTCTTGCCGGTTTCTCGGCATCTCGCCTGGCCCCTTGAAGGTCGCCCGCGAACGCATATCCGCCGCGACCGACCTTGGCCTGGTAAAGCGCCTGGTCGGAGCGGGACAACAGCACGTTGACGCCTTGCCCATCGTCAGGCGACAGCGCGATCCCGATGCTGGCACCGACGATCGTGGCCAGCCACGTGATAGGCGGCGCTGACGCTCTCCAGGATCCGACGCGCCTGCGATCCCACTTCGCCGCTTCCGAAAACGAAGCGGGCCGCGCAAGGCGGCCGGCTCCGAGCATTTGATCTGACAGCGCCGCTATTCGGCCGGCGCGGCCAGCGACATGTCGGGATGGGCGACGTAGTGCTCAGTGGTCGAGACCCTGGAGAGCGCGAACAGGCCAGCCGCCACCACCGCATAGGCCAGCGCGACCGCGGGCGTCACGCCAAGACCGCCGCCGATGCCGACGGCCTCGCCATGCATGAAGCCGAAATAGGTCAGCACCGCACCGGCGAGCGCAAAGGCGGACGCCTTGGCAAAGTCGCGCTCGATCACGAACACGCCGATCGCGCCCAGCACCAGGCCGGCCAGGATCGAGCCGCCGCCCATCACCTCGAGCCCATGATAGAGCACGCCCTGCTGCGGCAGCGCCGCGAGCGCGGCGGCCTTGACGTCACCGACCTTGTCGGCGGCAAGCCCGCCCACCGCCTGCGCCGCGGTCAAGGTCGAGCCGAGCATGGTGTCGATCTGCAGCTTGGCCCAGGCCGCCAGATGTGGCGTCAGCGCCAGCACGATCGCCGGCGCATGCTTGGCCGGCGTGGTCTGGAACGACTGCGCGCCGATCAGCATGCCGATATAGAGCAGGATCGGCGAGATCGCGACCACCGGCACCAGCGCCAGCAGCACCGAGATGATGCCGAACCAGGCCAGCACCACCACCATGATTCCGGTCGCCGCGGAATAGCCGATCCGGCCGCCCATCGCCTTCCAGCCGGGGTGGCCGATATAGACCGCGTTGATGAAGGGATTGCCCATCAGGCAGCCGATCAGGCTGATCACGCCGTCGGCGGTCAACACCCGCGTGGTCGGATATGCGTCGCCGGCCGCCTCCGCGCTTTCGACGTTGTCCATGGCCTCGACCAGATCGTAGATGCCGAACGGCACCGCCGTCACCAGGATCACGCCGAGATATTCGAAGCCGGAAAACACCTGGCCAAACGCCGGGATCGGTACCGCGAAGCCGAAATTGGCGAAGGCGTCGCCGACGCCTTTGACGCTCAGTCCGCCGAGGCCGAGCCCGAAGATGTTCGAGCCCCACGCGATGATCATGCCGACAGCGATCGCGATCAGCCCGGCCGGAATGCCGCGCGGATACTTCACGCCGCCGAACCAGCTCACCAGGATGATGGCGAAACACACAAGCCCGATCTGCGGCGTCATGTACATCTCGAGCGCCGGCCGCATCGAGATGAAGGTGATGGAGACGCCGGCGAGCGTGCCGAGCAGCGCGGCGCGCGGCGTGATCCTCCGGATCACCGGCGCGATGAAGCCGCCGATCATCAGGATGAAGCTCTGGAAGAACACCCAGATCAGACCCGCCGACCAGCCCTTCAGGGGATCGCCGGTCCGAATCGTGATCGGCAGCATGATCACGAAGGTCACGATGAACATGTGCGGCACGCTGACGCCGGAAGGCAGCGCACAGACGTCGCTGCGTCCGGTTTTCTGCGCCAGCCGATAGGCGAGGAAGGCGTAATAGAAGGTCGACAGGCACAACATCAGGCCGAGCGCCGGCAGGATTCGGCCGAACACCAGCGAGTCCGGCACTTTCAGCACGAAGCGCAACAGCCCCGTGAGCACGAGCATGTTCACCAGAATATTGGTGCCGAAACCGAAGAACGCGTTCCAGTCGCCCGGAGTCCATATCGTCGGTTTGAAGTCGGTCTTTCCCGCAGAAATACCTGTGCTCATTTTGATGCCCCTGCTGCTAATGCGTTTGAAGTCTCCGATTTCATCGCTTGAAGAACTGCGGCGGAGTCGCTGACCCAGCCGAAGATGCCACCCTGGGCC
>NZ_JBAURI010001134.1:0-2268 GCF_049581145.1 Bradyrhizobium sp. | reverse complement strand
ATGCCGGAGAGATCGACCGCGCCCGCGGCATCGTGTGGCGCCGACTTGATGTCGGTCACGGCGGCGGCGAGCTTGTCGGACTGGGCGCGCAAATTGCCGACGTCATCGCGCAACGCGGCGACCGATTTGTCCAGGGCATCGATCCGGGGCGAGGACGCCGAATCGGCCAGCTTGCCGACCTGCTGTTCCAGTCCCGCGACGCGCCCGGTGAGATCGTCGACCGCGGCCGTATTGGATGCCGGCACGGCGGGAGCCGGCTGCACGGGCGCAAAGCCCAGTGCCCAGCCGGCGGCGATCACCAGGATGGCGGCCACGGCGCCGGACAGCGGCGCGATCAGCCAAGGCGACGTCGACCGGGGCGTCGAGCGGGATTTGGCTTCGGGCGCCGCCGACGCAGCCATGGCCGGCTCGCGCTCAGCCGCGGGTTCCGGGGCGGCCTCGGCCGCAGGTTCCGCGGCAGCTCTTGTCTCGGCCGTCTCGTCCGCGATACCGGCCCTGGTCTCGCTCGACACGGCTTCGAGCTCGATGGTGGGCGGGGAGCGCTTGGGCCGGCCGGCATCGGACGGCGCTTCGGGATCATCGAGCCTGTCATCGACCATTGCGGTGGTTCCCTGGTTGGTATGCCAGCGCCGAAGCTACCAGAATCGGCCCGCCCTCTTAAGCCATTCGCCGGCGCAACGCACGCTCCAACGCCCCGAACAGCGCGTTTTCGTCCGGAGAGGCCGCGACAACGACCTGGTTGGCGCCGGCATCGCGAAGGATTGAAGCAACGGTGGCGGAAATGCAGCATTGCGGGATCGCCAGCGCCGATATTTCGACGCCGTCCGCCCGCGCCGCTTCCACGAACGCCTGCGCGCTGCGCCCGGAGTAATGCAGCACCGCCTCGATCCCGTTGGCCGCGAACGCCTCGCGGGTGTCGCGCGGCAGGCCCGACATCGCCGCCATCCGGTAGGTGGTCTGGGTCACGACGTCGAATCCCTCGGCTTTGAGTTCGCCGGCGAGGTCGCGCGACAGGTCCGTGCCCGCCAGATAGAGCAGCCGCGCGGCCTTCTTCCTGGATCGCTTCAGCTGGGTCAGCACCAGATCGCGCAACGCCGCCGCATCGCCGGCGGCCGAGATCACGGTTGCGAATCCGGCGTCCGCCGCCGTCGAGGCGGTATGGTCGCCGACCGCAAACAAAGGCAGCCTGGCCGCGCGGCGCTTGAGCGGCTGCTCGGCGATGGCGCGTAGCGCGTTGGCCGAGGTCACGATGACAGCGTCATAGTCGGCGTCCGGATCGTCCCGCAACGCGACCGGCTCGAATTTCAGCATCGGCGCCAGCAGCACCTCGTACCCGCCGGCGCGCAGGCGCGCCGCGGTGGTCTCGCCGTCGGGATTCGGGCGGGTGACGAGAACGGCCATGTCGTTAGCCCAGCCTCAAACCTTGTCTCGAACCTCGTCTCGACGCCGCACCGATCGGCGCCCCGCCGCAACGGACGATTGCACGTTGCGACCCCGCAATGCTACCCGGGAGCGACAGCCGTGCTTCATCATAGCACACCATGACAGCGACCGGACTCAAATTGGATAGCGGCGGCCCGATGCAAGAGGTGGTTGAAAAGCCGATGCTCATTTTGGGCATCGAGACCACCTGCGACGAGACCGCCGCCGCCGTGGTCGCGCGCGAGAGTGACGGCCGTGGCCGGATTCTGTCCAATATCGTGCGCTCGCAGATCGCCGAGCATGCAAGGTTCGGCGGCGTGGTGCCGGAGATCGCGGCGCGCGCCCATGTCGACCTGCTCGACGGCATCATCGCCAATGCGATGCGGGAGGCCGGCATTGGCTTCGCGGAGCTGTCGGCGGTCGCCGCCGCCGCTGGCCCCGGCCTGATCGGCGGCGTGATCGTCGGGCTGACCACGGCCAAGGCGATCGCGATGGTGCACGACACGCCGCTGATCGCGGTGAACCATCTCGAGGCGCACGCGCTGACGCCGCGGCTGACCTGCGCGCTGGCGTTTCCCTATTGCCTGTTTTTGGCCTCCGGCGGCCACACCCAGATCGTGGCGGTGGCCGGCGTCGGCAATTATGTCCGGCTCGGCACGACCGTCGACGACGCAATGGGCGAAGCCTTCGACAAGGTCGCGAAAATGCTGGGACTGCCCTATCCGGGTGGACCGCAGGTCGAGCGCGCCGCCAGCCGCGGCGACGCCACGCGCTTCGCCTTGCCGCGGCCGATGCTCGGACGGGTGGACGCCAATTTCTCGCTGTCCGGGCTGAAGACCGCGGTAC
>NZ_JBAURI010001133.1:0-1784 GCF_049581145.1 Bradyrhizobium sp. | reverse complement strand
GCGCGGATCTCGCCGGCTTCGATGGCGCGGTCGAGCAGGGCGCCGACGGCCTTGGTCAGCCGCTCGAACGAGAAGGCGGTGAGTTCCGAGGTGCTTTGCACCGCCAGCGCCAGCGCCGCCGACATCCCCTTCTTGGTGGCGACGAACTCGACATTGGCGCGCAGCCAGCGGCGCAGCGCCTCGACCGGCGAGGCCTCGCTCTTCAACTCTTCCGCCAGCTCGCCGAGCTGCTCGACCTCGCGGCGATAGACCGCCTCGAACAGCGCCTCACGGGTCGGGAAATGCCGGTACAGCGTGCCGATGCCGACGCCGGCCTGCCGCGCCACGGCTTCCAGGCTCGCGTCCGGCCCGCCGGCGCTGAACACGGCTTTCGCCGCCTCCAGCACCCGCTCGCGGTTGCGCAGCCCGTCAGCGCGGGGCTTGCGCAGCCTGTGTCCGGACCCATTTGCCATGTGGCGCGTTCTTGTCACCGGTTGTTGAACAGCCGTCGCTTGATAAACGGAGGCATCCTCCGTATAGTGCGACGCAACACGTTCGGCCAGTTAAACCCTGGTAAGCCCCGCGCGTGATGCGGATCGCAACGGCTCACAATCCTCCGGGCCGTGAGCGCTGCGATCCGGTTTGACCATAGCATCGATCGGAACACCGCATGAACCTGGCCATCAGGCTCACCGTCAATGGTGAGCAACGCGAAATCGTGCTCGACGACCCGCGCGTCACACTGCTCGATCTCCTGCGCGAGCGTCTTGATCTGACCGGAACCAAGAAGGGATGCGACCGCGGCCAATGCGGCGCCTGCACCGTGCTGGTCGACGGCCGGCGCATCAATTCCTGCCTGACCTTGGCGGCAAGCCATGAAGGTGCGGAGATCCTCACCATCGAGGGCGTCGCGCAAGGCGACCAGTTGCATCCGGTGCAGGCCGCCTTCATCGCCCATGACGGCTTCCAATGCGGCTTCTGCACGCCGGGCCAGATCATGAGCGCGATCGGCCTGCTTGCCGAGGGCCAGGCCGGGGACGATCCGGAGCGGATCCGCGAGGGCCTCAGCGGCAATCTGTGCCGCTGCGGCGCCTATGCCGGGATCGTCGAGGCGGTGCTCGACGTGCAGAAAGCTCTCGCTTCCACCAAAACGGAGCGCGCCGCATGAACCGGTTCGATTATGTGAAGCCCAAGACCGTGGCCGAGGCGGTCGCGGCCGCGGCCGAACCGGGTGCCGCCTATCTCGCCGCCGGCACCAATCTGCTCGACCTGATGAAGGGCGGCGTGGTGCAGCCACGGCGTCTGGTCGATGTCTCGCGTCTGCCGGGACTCGACCGGATCGAACGCCAGGCCAATGGCGACTTGCGCATCGGCGCGCTGGTGCGAAATGCCGATCTCGCTCTCGACCCTGATTTCGCAAAAGCCTATCCGGCGATCGCCGAAGCGCTGCTCTCCGGCGCGTCGGCGCAGTTGCGCAATGCCGCGACCGTCGGCGGCAATCTCTTGCAGCGGACGCGCTGCGCCTACTTCTACGATCCCGCCTCTGCCTGCAACAAGCGCACCCCCGGATCGGGCTGCGATGCGCGCGACGGCGACAACCGCCTGCACGCGGTGCTGGGCTGGAGCGAGGCCTGCATCGCGACCAATCCGTCGGACTTCTGCGTGCCGCTCGCCGCTTTCGATGCAATCGTCGAGATCGAAGGCCGAACCGGCAAGCGCGAGATCGCGCTCGAGGCGCTGCATCGGCTGCCGGGCGCCACGCCGGAGCAGGATGTCGTGCTCGAGCCGGGCGACCTGATCGTCGC
>NZ_JBAURI010001132.1:0-4515 GCF_049581145.1 Bradyrhizobium sp. | reverse complement strand
AATGTGCACATAAGGCAGCTCGGCGCGAATGCGCTTCGCCGCCGCGATGAAATCCTGCGCGTAATTGTTGTGCTCCTCGATCCCTGTCGCGACGGCGAAAATATTCGGGTCGAAGATGATGTCTTCGGGCGGAAAGCCGAGCTGGTCGATCAGGATGCCGTAGGCGCGTTTGCAGATCTCGGTCTTGCGCGCAAAGGTGTCGGCCTGGCCCTTTTCGTCGAACGCCATGACGACCACCGCTGCGCCATGGCGCCGCGCGATGGTGGCCTCGTGGATGAATTTCGCCTCGCCCTCCTTCATCGAGATCGAGTTCACCACCGGCTTGCCCTGCACGCATTTCAGGCCGGCCTCGATCACCGCGAATTTCGAGGAATCGATCATCACGGGGACGCGGGCGATGTCGGGCTCGGCCGCGACCAGGTTGAGGAAGGTCGTCATCGCGGCTTCCGAATCGAGCAGGCCTTCGTCCATGTTGACATCGATGACCTGCGCGCCGTTGTCGACCTGGTCGCGCGCCACCCGCAGCGCCGCGGTGTAATCGCCCGCGGTGATCAATTTGCGGAATTTCGCAGATCCCGTGACATTGGTGCGTTCGCCGACGTTGACGAAGGGTATTGCCAGCGCAAGCTCGAACGGCTCCAGCCCCGACAGCCGCAGCCGCGGCTCGATCACCGGCACCACGCGCGGCCGATGCGGCGCCACGGCGGCCGCGATCGCGGCGATATGATCCGGCGTGGTGCCGCAGCAGCCGCCGACGATGTTGACGAGGCCGGCCGCCGCGAACTCGCCGATCAGCCGCGCCATGTAGTCCGGGCTCTCGTCATACTGGCCGAATTCGTTGGGCAGGCCGGCATTGGGATAGGCGCAGACCAGCACGTCGGCGACGCGCCCGATATCGGCGATGTGGGCGCGCAGATCTTCGGCGCCGAGCGCGCAGTTGAAGCCGATGGTGATCGGCCTGGCGTGCCTGACCGAATACCAGAACGCTTCCGGCAATTGGCCGGACAACAGCCGCCCGGATCTGTCGGTGATGGTGCCCGAGATCATCACGGGCACGTCGAGGCCGCGCGCCTCGGCGATTTCGCTGATGGCGTACAGCGCTGCCTTCGCATTCAGCGTGTCGAAGATGGTCTCGACCAGCAAGAGATCGGCGCCGCCGTCGAGCAGGCCGCGAGCCTGTTCGCCATAGGCCTTGCGCAGATCGTCGAAGGTGACAGCGCGATAGCCGGGGTTGGCGACATCGGGCGAGATCGAGGCGGTACGGTTGGTCGGGCCGATGGCGCCGGCGACGAAGCGCGGCTTGCCGTCTTCGGCGGCCACGCGTTCGGCGGCGTTGCGCGCGAGCCGCGCACCCTCGCGGTTCATCTCATAGACGATATCGACCAGGTCGTAGTCGGCCTGCGCGATCGACGTCGACGAAAAGGTGTTGGTGGCGACGATGTCGGCGCCGGCACGAAGATAGTCGGCGTGGATGTCCTCGATCGCCTGCGGCTGGGTCAGGATCAGGAGATCGTTGTTGCCGCGCAGGTCGCGGTGAAAATTGGCGAACCGCTGGCCGCGAAACGCGGCCTCGTCGAACTGCAGGCCCTGGATCATCGTGCCCATGGCGCCGTCGAGCACCAGGATGCGCTCACGGGCGGCCGCAAGCAGCGCGGTTCGTTTGGTCGAAGCAGGATTGGTCATTCAGGCAGCTTTCTGCGCGCCGCCCGGACGCAGCCCGAGCAGATGGCTGATCGCGAATACGAGATCGGCGCGGTTCATGGTGTAGAAATGGAAGCGGTCGACCCCGCGCTTGCGGAGCTTCTGCACCTGGCCGGCGGCAACGGTGGCCGCGACCAGCTTGCGGGTCTCGGGATCATCGTCGAGCCCGTCGAATTTTTGCGCCAGCCAATCGGGCACGCTGGTGCCGGCCCGGGTGACGAAGGCTCTCGCCTGCTTGAAATTGTGCATCGGCATGATGCCGGGCACGATCGGAATGTCGATGCCGCGGGCGCGAACCCGGTCGAGGTAGCGGAAATAGAGGTCGTTGTCGAAGAACACTTGCGTAATGGCGCGAGCCGCGCCGGCGTCGACCTTGGCTTTCAACACGTCGATATCGGCGTCGAAATCCGCACTTTCCGGATGCTTCTCGGGATAGGCCGACACCGAGACCTCGATGTCGGGATGACGGGTCCTGATGCCCTCGACGAGATCGGCCGAACTGCGATAGCCGTCGGGATGGGTGACATAGGGCGTGCCGATGCCACCCGGCGGGTCGCCGCGCAAGGCGACGATGTGGCGGACGCCGATGTCATGGTAGCGGTCGACGATGTCGTCGATCTCGCCGCGGCTGGCGCTGACACAGGTCAGGTGGGCAGCCGGCGTCAGTTCCGTCTCGGCAAGGATGCGGGCGATGGTGGCGTGGGTGCGTTCCCGGGTCGAGCCGCCTGCCCCATAGGTCACCGAGACAAAGCCGGGATGGAGCGGCGCCAGCCGCTTGATCGTGTCCCAGAGGTTGCGTTCCATCTCCGGGGTCTTCGGCGGGAAGAACTCAAACGAGATCTGTGGCGAACCGAGCCCGGACGGCGCATCTTTTGGGGGTACCTCGGTCATCGCACCACGAACTCCAAAACGGGCGGCTCAACACGTCAGGCTAAGCGGGAGGATCCTAAAATAGGACAAACGAGACCGCCGAAACAGCCCATCGATGATGGGAAATTGCCCAATGATGCCAAGTTACGTGAAATATAATAGCAATTTTTGCAACGAGTGGGCAGAACGAAATGCTTGATTTACTGGATAATAAGCGAAACCATGGAGTGGGCGATCATGCGACAGAGAACAAAAATCCATCACATGTCCCACCGGCCCATCGCCGCCTCGGCGTTCCGGCGTATGTCTGGTCTGGAGGGCCGGCCCCATTGTCCGGACTGCGAGGTGCATTAACTTGGGCATCATGATCCCGCTTTCAGTCCTCGACTTGTCCGTCGTCACCACCGCGACCCGCCCGGCGGCGGCGCTGCGCAACAGCATCGATCTGGCACGCCACGTCGACGCCCTCGGCTATCTCCGCTACTGGCTCGCCGAGCATCACAATCTGTCCTCGGTGGCGAGCCCGGCGCCCGATGTCATGATCGGGCAGATCGCCGCGGTCACGAGTCACATCCGGATCGGGTCCGGCGGCGTGATGCTGCCGAACCACGCGCCGCTGGTGGTGGCCGAGCGTTTCAAGATGCTGGAGGCGCTGTTTCCAGGCCGGATCGATCTCGGGCTCGGCCGCGCGCCCGGCACCGATGGCGCCACGGCCTACGCCTTGCGCAGCCGGCTCGATCGCCGGGAGGGCGACGATTTTCTCGAGCGGCTGCATGAGTTGATCCTGTGGGAGACGCGCGAGTTCCCGGCCGGCCATCCCTACAATAATGTGGTCGCGATGCCCGACGACACGCCATTGCCCCCGATCTGGCTGCTCGGCTCCAGCGATTACAGTTCGGAACTCGCGGCGCAAGTCGGCATGGGCCATGCGTTCGCGCATCATTTTGCCAGCCATGACGCGATCGCGGCGCTGACGACCTATCGCGCGCATTTCAAGCCGTCGGCCTGGCGCGCCACGCCCTATGCCATCCTCGCGGTCGCCGTGGTCACCGCCGAAACGGACGCCGAGGCGGAACGGCTGGCGTCCTCGATGGACCTCAACCGGCTGCGCCGCGACCGCGGGCAATATTCGCCGCTGCCGAGCCCGGAGGAAGCGCTGGCCTATCCCTATACCGCGGCCGAGCGTGCCTCGGTCGCGCGCAACCGCACGCGGCTGTTCGTTGGTTCTCCCGCCACCGTGATGCAGAAGCTCGAACCGATGATCGCGGCGAGCCAGGCCGACGAGCTGATGGTCATCACCGCGGTGTATGACCACGAGGCGCGGAAGAAGTCCTATAGCCTGCTGGCAAATGCGTTCGGATTGGGCAAGCAGGCTGCGGCGTAAGAACATCGTCGTCCCGGCGCACGCCGGGACCCATACCGCGGAATCTATCGGTGGGGAGCGTTGTCTGACGGCATTCGCAAAACGAGCGTCGGTGGTTACGGGTGCCGGCGTGCGCCGGGACGACTGGCTGAGGGCCTCACTCCTGCTGCTCGGTAAACGTCGCGCGGAACGGATGGGCCGGATAGACGCCGACGATGCGGAATTCGCGCGAAAAGAACTTCAACTCCTCCAGCGCGAAGGCGAGGGCCTTGTCGTCGGGATGGCCGTCGACATCGGCATAGAATTGCGTAGCGAAGAAATTGCCGTCGACCATGTAGCTTTCGAGCTTGGTCATGTTGACGCCGTTGGTAGCGAAGCCGCCGAGCGCCTTGTACAGCGCGGCGGGCAGGTTGCGCACCCGAAATACAAAGGAGCTGACCAGCGGCCCCGAGCCTTGCGGCGCCCATTTCTCCTCGCGCGCCAGCACCACGAAGCGCGTGGTGTTGTGGGCTTCGTCCTCGACATCCTCGGCGAGGATGTCGAGCCCGTAGATCTCGGCTGCAAGGCGCGAGGCGATCGCC
>NZ_JBAURI010001131.1:0-10414 GCF_049581145.1 Bradyrhizobium sp. | reverse complement strand
AGATCGGTCTTCGCGGTGCGGCGCTCGATCAGGCGGCGGGCATCGAGGTCGCGCAGGATGCGCGACAGGCTCGGTGCCAGCAGGAAGGCGGTTCGCGCCAATTCCGTGACCTCGATTTCGTCGATGGAGGCGAGCGCGCGCAGGATGCGCCATTGCTGCTCGGTCAGATCGTGACGGCGCAGCGACGGCCGGAACTGGCGCATCACCGCCTCGCGGGCGCGCAGCAGCGACATCGGCAGCGAGCGCGAGAAATCGCGTATCGGAACGCGGTGCGAGGCCGCCGCATTCGATTTCGTCCTCGCCGGTGATTTGTTTCGCGCCATTGGTGTTCGAACAAGTCCTGAAATGTGCATTGCAACAAACACCGATTGGGTTTGCCGGATATCACTTAACATGTTAACGATCCGGCCGACCAACCCTTTTCGTAAGATCCAGGCATGGCCCTCTCGCAAGCCGACATCCGCACAGCCGCCGAGCGCCTGCATCGCGCCGAGAAGACGCGAACGCAGATCCGGCAGCTGTCGCAGGAATATCCGGCGATCACGATCGAGGACGCCTACGCGATCCAGCGCGCCTGGATCGCCATCAAGCTTGCCGAAGGCCGCGTGGTCAAAGGCCACAAGATCGGGCTGACCTCGAAGGCGATGCAGAGCGCGCTCAATATCGACGAGCCTGATTCCGGCGTCCTGCTCGACGACATGTTCTTTGCCGATGGCGGCCTCGTGCCGTCCGACCGCTTCATCGCCACGCGGGTCGAGGCCGAACTCGCCTTCATCATGCGGGCGCGGTTGTCGGGGCCGGATTGCACCCTGTTCGACGTCCTGAACGCGACGGATTTCGTGGTCCCGGCGCTGGAAATCCTCGACACCAGGATCGAGCGCGTCGACCCCGACACCAAGGCGACTCGCAAGATCTTCGATACCATCGCCGACAACGCGGCGAACGCCGGCATCGTGCTCGGCGGCCGGCCGCTGCGTCCTTTGGATGCCGACCTGCGTTGGATCGGCGCGCTGTGCTTTCGCAACGGACAATTGGAGGAGACCGGGCTCGCCGCCGGTGTGCTCAATCACCCGGCGACCAGTGTGGCGTGGCTCGCCAACAAGATCGCCCCGCATGGGCTCGCGCTGGAACCTGGCCAGGTGGTGCTGGCGGGATCATTCATCCGCCCGATCGAGACCCGCAAGGGAGACACTATTCAAGCCGACTACGGTTCGTACGGGTCGGTCAGTTGCCATTTCGCCTGACTCTTACGGTGGAGTTGAGTCCGTCATGCCGCATTTCACGCTCGAATATTCAGCCAATCTCGACGGCCGTCTCGACATGGCCAAAATCGTCGAAGTCGTGCGCAAGGCCGCGGTCGAGACCGGCATCTTCCCGCTCGGCGGCATCCGCGTCCGCGCCATCAGATGCGAGCATTATGCGATCGCCGACGGCAGCCCGGATTTCGGTTTCCTCGACATGCTGCTCCGGCTTGGCGAGGGCCGCGACCTCGCGAGCCGCCAGAAGGCCGGCGAACACATCTTCGAGGCGCTGTCCGCCCATCTCGATCCGGTGTTTGCGACAAGCAAATTCGCGCTGTCGTTCGACATGCAGATCAACGACAAGGAGACCAGTTGGAAGCGAAACAACATCCACGAAGCCCTGACAGCGGAGGCCGCGCATGGATAAGGTTACACCGAAACCGGATATCTTCCAGGCCAACCGCGACCGCGCCGCGCCGCTGTTGGCAAGACTGCAGGCCGAGGGCATCTCCCACATGATCGACGGCAAGACCGTGCCGGCGATCTCGGGCGCGACGTTCGAGACCAGATCGCCGATCGACAAAGCGGTTCTGGCGAGCGTCGCGCGCGGCAGCGCCGAAGACATCGACCGCGCCGCGACGGCGGCGGCGCTCGCCTTCAAACCCTGGCGCGACATGCAGGCTGCGATGCGCCGGAAGCTGCTGCATCGCGTGGCGGACGCGATCGAAGACAACGCCGACGATATCGCGGTGCTCGAATGCATCGACACCGGCCAGGCCCACCGCTTCATGGCCAAGGCCGCGATCCGGGCCGCGGAGAATTTCCGCTTCTTCGCCGACAAATGTAGCGAGGCCCGCGACGGGCTGAACACGCCGAGCGAGGAGCACTGGAATATCTCCACGCGGGTGCCGATCGGCCCGGTCGGCGTGATCACCCCCTGGAACACGCCGTTTATGCTCTCGACCTGGAAGATTGCGCCGGCGCTTGCCGCCGGCTGCACCGTGGTGCACAAGCCCGCCGAATGGTCGCCGGTCACCGCTGATCTCCTGGCCAAGCTCGCGCGACAGGCCGGCCTGCCCGACGGCGTGCTCAACACCGTGCACGGCATCGGCGAGGAAGCCGGCAAGGCGCTGACCGAACATCCTGCGATCAAGGCGATCGGCTTTGTCGGTGAGAGCGCAACGGGCTCCGCGATCATGGCGCAGGGCGCGCCGACCCTGAAGCGGGTGCATTTCGAGCTCGGCGGCAAGAACCCGGTGATCGTGTTCGACGACGCCGATCTCGAGCGGGCGCTGGATGCGGTGGTCTTCATGATCTACTCGCTCAATGGCGAGCGCTGCACCTCGTCGAGCCGGCTTCTGATCCAGCAAGACATCGCCGATGGCTTCATCGAAAAGCTCAGCAGGCGGGTGAAGGCGCTCAGAGTCGGCCATCCCCTGGATCCCGCGACCGAAATAGGTCCCTTGATCCACGAGCGGCATCTGGCAAAAGTCTGCGGCTATTTCGACGTGGCCCGCGAGGATGGCGCGGTGATCGCCGTCGGCGGCGAGCCCCATGACGGCCCCGGCGGCGGACATTATGTGCAGCCGACTCTCGTGACCGGCGCGCACGCCAAAATGCGGGTGGCGCGGGAGGAGGTATTCGGACCGTTCCTGACGGTGATCCCATTCAGTGACGAAAGCGATGCGATCGAGATCGCCAACGATGTCGATTACGGCCTGACCGGCTACGTCTGGACCGGCGACATGGGCCGCGCGCTGCGGGTGGCGGATGCGCTCGAAGCCGGCATGATCTGGCTCAACTCCGAAAACGTCCGCCATCTGCCGACGCCATTCGGCGGCATGAAGGCGTCCGGCATCGGCCGCGACGGCGGCGATTATTCGTTCGACTTCTATATGGAAACCAAGCACGTCTCGCTGGCGCGCGGTACGCATAAAATCCAACGACTTGGATTTTAACCGAGGCCGTCATTCCGTGGCGATGCAAAGCATCGATCCGGGAATCTCGAGATTCCGGGTTCGCTTTGCGCCCCGGAATGACGATCGCAATTGAGGACACACCATGCCCGTTCCGCAACACGTCTTCGACCCGCCATTCAACATCATCCGCTGCAGCCATGCCGTGCTGGACGTGGTCGACCTCGCCAAGAGCCGCGCATTCTACGAGACGGCGGTCGGTCTGCACGTCGAGGACGGCGACGACAATGCGGTGTACCTGCGCGGCAGCGAGGAGCATCAGCATCACTCGCTGGTGCTGCGCAAGGCGCCGATCGCCGCCTGCAACCGGCTCGGCTTCAAGGTCGGCAATGAGAGCGATCTCGACAAGGCAGCGGCGTTCTTCTCGGAGAACGGCATCGTCGCGGCCTTTGCCGAGCGGCCGTTCCAGGGCCGCACCCTGCAATTCACCGATCCCTTCGGCTTTCAGATCGAGCTCTACGCCGCAATGGACAGGCGCCCGCATCTGCTGCGCCGCTACGATCTCTACAAGGGCTGCCACCCGCAACGGCTCGACCATTTCAACGTGTTCGCCGCCGAGGTCCAGGACACCATGGACTTCTACGCGCGCCTCGGATTCCGCCTCACCGAATACGCCGAGGAAGACGGCCCGAATGGGCGGATCGCAGCGGCCTGGCTGCATCGCAAGGGCAATGTGCACGACTTCGCGCTGACCAACGGCCGTGGCCCGCGGCTGCACCATTTCGCTTATTGGGTGCCGACCGCGATGAACATCCTGCATCTCTGCGACATCATGGCCTCCAGCGGCTATCTGGAAAATATCGAGCGCGGACCCGGCCGCCACGGCATTTCCAACGCCTTCTTCCTCTATGTCCGCGACCCCGACGGCCACCGGCTCGAGCTCTACACCAGCGACTATTTCACGATGGACCACGATCACCCGCCGATGCGCTGGTCGCTGAAAGACCCGCGACGCCAGACATTGTGGGGCGCGCCGGCGCCACGGTCCTGGTTCGAGCAGGGCTCGCCGTTCGCCGGCCAGACCGTGCGCGAGCCCGCCTTCGTCGCGGACGTCACGGTTGCGGATTAGAGCGCTTTCCGATTACGTTGAATCGGAAAACGCTCTAATTGTCCCTTATTGGCCGCATTTTCTTGCGGAAAGCCGGTGGCCGCCTTTCCGGAAAATGCTCCAAGGATGCGCTATTCGGCTATCATCAGTCGCGATCGGCGGGGGTATCATGAAGACGCTTTCGCTGATCGCTGCCACATCAATGCTGGGCCTGGTGCTTGTGATGCCGCTCGCCGCTGATCTCAAGGCCGCCGAACTCAATGTCATCGCCGGCGGCTCCCTCACCGGCCTGCTCGGCGAGCTCGGCCCGCGATTCGAGAAAGCCAGCGGCCACAGGCTTTCGATCCATTTTGATTCCACGCCCAACATCATTGCACGGATCAATGCCGGCACGCCGTTCGACCTCGCCGTCGTTCCCGTCGATGTATTCAAGGACGGAGCAGCGAAGACCCGTTTCATTCCGGGACCGACCATCGATATCGCGCGCGTCGGTTACGGCCTCGCGGTTCGCGCCGGCGCCGCCAAGCCCGACGTTTCGACACCGGCCGCATTGAAAGAGACCCTGCTCGGCGCCGCGTCGATCGCGTTCGTGCCGTCAAGCGCGGCCGGCGCCTATATCATCAAGGTATTCGAGCGTTTGGGCATTGGAGACGTGATGAAGGCAAAAACCAGGGCCCTGACCGGACCACCGCAAATAGCGCCGGCCGTCGCCAATGGCGACGCCGAGCTTGGCGTCTTTCTCACCAACGTTCTGACCGCTCCCGGCGTTGAGCTGGCAGGCCCGTTTCCGGCGGACCTCCAGCACGAACTGGTCTTCACGGCGGCCGTCGCCGCCGATAGCCGGGAAGCCGACGCCGCCAGGTCACTGATCGACTATCTCAGAACATCAGAGGCGGTCGCGACGATCAAGGCCGCCGGAATGAATCCGGGCTGAACAGGAGTTGTCATGACCTCCCCTCGCCTTGCCACCTACGCCGTCAGCGGATTGCAGCGATACGGCGCCGTCGTCGATGACGGCATCGTCGATCTCTCATCGCGCTTTGGACAGGACTATCCGACCCTGCGCGAGGCGATCGCGGCTGGCGCCCTGATGCGGCTGGCCGAGGAAGGCGCGCGGTACCGGCCGCATCACGCGCTCGACGCGGTCACCCTGCTGCCGCCGATCCCGCAGCCTGAAAAGATCATCTGCATCGGCGTCAACTACCCCGACCGCAACGCCGAATACAAGGACGGCAGCGACGCGCCGAAGTATCCGTCGATGTTCATGCGCACGCCGCGTTCCTTTGTCGGGCACAATGCGCCGCTGGTGCGCCCGCGCGCCTCGCAACAGCTCGATTACGAGGGCGAACTGGCGATCGTGATCGGCAAGGCCGGCCGGCACATCGCGGAAAGTGCGGCGCTTGATCACATCGCCGCCATCACGCTGTGCAACGAAGGCACGATCCGCGACTGGGTGCGGCATGCGAAGTTCAATGTCACCCAAGGCAAGAATTTCGATTCGACCGGCAGCCTCGGGCCCTGGCTTGTCCCCTACGGCGAGGAGGCGCAGATCGCCGATATCAGGCTTTGGACCCGCGTCAATGGCGAGACGCGGCAGGACGACCGCACCTCCCGGCTGATCTTCGGCTTCCGCTATCTCGTCAACTACATCTCGACCTTCACGACGCTGGTCCCCGGCGACGTCATCGTCACGGGCACGCCGACCGGCGCGGGCGCCAGGTTCGATCCGCCGCGCTATCTCAAGCCTGGCGATATCGTCGAGGTCGAAGCCAGTGGTGTCGGTCTGTTGCGCAACGGCGTGATCGACGAAGTTCTCTAGATTCAGCAATTGGACAATGCGATGACCTCCATGACCGGCGGCGAAGCGATCGTCAGCGGCCTCCTCGCCCACGACGTCGACACCGTGTTCGGACTGCCGGGCGCGCAAGTCTACGGCCTGTTCGACGCCTTCCACCAGGCGCAGCTGAAAGTGATCGGTGCGCGGCATGAGCAGGCCTGCGGCTACATGGCCTATGGCTACGCCCGCTCGAGCGGCAAGCCCGGCGTGTTCAGCGTGGTGCCGGGCCCCGGCGTGCTCAATGCCGGCGCGGCGATGCTCACCGCGTCCGGTTCGAACGAGCCGGTGCTGTGCCTGACCGGCCAGGTGCCGACGCAATTCCTAGGTCAGGGCCGCGGCCATCTGCACGAGATGCCGGATCAGCTCGCCACGCTCAGGACATTCGTGAAATGGGCTGAGCGCATCGAATATCCCGGCGCCGCGCCGACGCTGGTCGCGCGCGCGTTCCAGGAGATGCTGTCCGGCCGTCATGGGCCCGCCGCGCTTGAAATGCCCTGGGACGTGTTCACCCAGCGCGCGGCGACCGGGCCGGCACCGGTCTTCGATCCCTTCCCGGCGCCGCAGCCCGATCCCGATCGCATCAAGGACGCCACGGCGCTGGTCACTGCCAGCAAGCGGCCGATGATCTTCGTCGGCAGCGGTGCGATCCAGGCTCGCGACGACATCCTCGAGCTCGCCGAGCTGATCGACGCCCCGGTCGTGGCCTTCCGCAGCGGGCGCGGCATCGTCTCCAACGCCCACGAGTTCGGATTGACCATGGCGGCGGCCTACAGGCTGTGGCCACAAACCGACCTGATGATCGGCATCGGTACCCGCATGGAATTGCCGGCGTCATCGTTCCGCTGGCCGTTCCGCCCCGACGGCCTCAAATCGATCCGCATCGATATCGATCCGGCCGAGATGCGGAGGCTGACGTCGGATGTCGCGGTCGTGGCGGACGCAAGCGCCGGCACGCGCCAACTCGTCGCCGCTGTCGGCAAGGCCGGCTACCGCAAGACCAGCGGCCGCCGCGCTGCAATCCGCGAAGCCGCGGCGGCGGCGCATCACGACATTCAGAGGGTGCAGCCGCAGATGGCTTACCTCGACATCCTGCGCGAGGTGCTGCCGCACAACGCCATCGTCACCGACGAATTATCGCAGGTCGGCTTCGCCTCCTGGTACGGCTTTCCGGTCTACGAGCCGCGCACCTTCATCACCTCGGGCTATCAGGGCACGCTGGGTTCGGGGTTTCCGACCGCGCTCGGCGCCAAGGTCGCCAATCCCGACCGTGCCGTGGTCGCGATCACCGGCGACGGCGGCTTCATGTTCGGCGTGCAGGAACTCGCCACCGCCGTGCAGTTCGACATCGCCGTGGTGACGCTGGTGTTCAACAACAATGCATATGGCAATGTGCGGCGCGACCAGCGCACCCATTTCGAGGGCCGCGTGGTGGCGGCCGACCTGGTCAATCCGGATTTCGTCAAGCTCGCGGACTCCTTCGGCGTCGCGGCCAGCCGCGTCACCTCGCCGGACCATTTCCGCCCCGCACTGGAAAAGGCCCTGGCGCATGGCGGCCCGTATCTGATCGTCATCGAAGTGCCCAAGGATTCCGAAACAACGCCGTGGACCTTCATCCATCCGGCGAAACCCTGAGGCGCATCCATCGCGATTGATCGCCTTGGCGTTTTCTCGCAAGCTGACCCGAACCGGACTCGCGCCCTCATCATGGGCGGCGGGCCGTCCTCAGGGTCTTGAGCCGCGCACAGGGCGGAGTTGTCGACGGCTCGATCCCGGCGGGCCTGCTTGCCGCGCACCTTGCCTTCGACCTCGCCGGCCGCTTTGGCGCAGTCGATCAGAGATGGGCAGGCTCTTATTGAGGGCGCCGCACGGCTTTGAGGTTGGACAGCGCCTTGAGCGCCTCACATCGTACGTTCGATTTGGATCAGGATTCTGGCCGTCTCTTCTGCGGGAAGTGACGAGCGCTTGGCCAGTTCGATCACGACGAGGCTCCAGACGGCGGTCACGGCGACGGCTGGCCAGAAGCCGAGAAAGCCGTAGCCGCCGAGATCGTGACCGCTCAGCGCCGATACGATCCACATGCCGCCGAACCAGGTACCCAGCCACCACATGTGGTCCCACCCGAAGTCTGCGCTTTGCTCACGCGCGACCAGGTAGAAGTAGGCCAAATAGAGCAGGAAGATGATCACAACGATCGCAAACATCCAAGTCACAGTGGCAAAGCCGCTCCACAGAATGATCAGGTTACAGCAGATGAACGCGATCGGGGCGACGATGCTCGCCGCGACCACGCGGAACGGGCGCCGCAGATCCGGATGATCACGGCGCAGGATCAGTAGCACGATCGGTCCGAGACCATAGGTGAGCGCGGTGATGTCGCTGATATAGTCGACCATCTTCTGCCACGCGGGGAAGGGCAGAAGGAAGATCACCCCCACGACCCACATGATCACCACCGAAACCCAAGGTATCTGTCCGCTGTTGAGCCTGGTCATCACGCGCGGGCCGGCTCTCATTTCGCCGTTGGCGAAAAGGATCCGTGAGCCGGCCGTCACGTAGATGAGGCCGGTGCCGGCCGGCGAGATGGCGGCATCGATGTAGAGCAGGGTCGCCAGCCAGCCGAAGCCCAGCACCATGGCGAGGCCGGCGAAGGGCCCCTTCACGCCTGGGAAGTTGAGCTGCCCCCAGCCGTTGGCGATATCCTGCGGTTTCACGGAGTTCAGGAAGCCGAGTTGCAGGAGGATGTAGACCAGCGCCGAAAGCAATACGGCGCCGATCACCGCCAGCGGAATGTTGCGGCCGGGATTGGCGCTTTCGCCGCCAAGATCGATCGCGGTTCGAAAGCCGAGAAAGCTGAACACGATCCCGGCGGCAGGCAGGGCGATGAAGACGCCGTTGGGATCGTAGCTGCTTGATGCGGCGGTCCAGACGCTGGTGCCCCCGGTCCAGAGCGGTCCAACCTCATGAGCACCGGCGACGATCAGAACGATTGCCGTCAAGAGCGGCACCGCGATTTTCCACCAGGTGACCGTATTGTTGACGGCCAGAAGCCAACGAATGGCCAGAAGATTCAGCAGTGCCAGGAGGCCGACCAGGACTGCGCAGGCAACGAAGCCGGTCGTCGTCAATATGCCGCCGCTGCCGACGAGATGGGGGTAAAGGTTGTTGGCATATGTCACAATGCTTTCCGCTTCCACGGAGGGCACCGCGACATAGGAGAGAAACAGCATCCAGCCCCAGACCCGCCCCAAGCCTTCGCCGTGGCTCGCGTGGCTCATATGAACGAGCGCACCCGAGCGAGGAAACAGGGAGGCGAGCTCTGCAAAGCAGAGGGCGATCAGCATGATAATGACGGCGCCGAGGATCCAACTCAACAAGCTGAGCGGCCCGGCGATCTTTGAAGCATGAAGCGCACCAAACAACCAGCCGGAGCCGATCATGCTGGTCGTGCTCGCAAAAAGCAGACCGATGATGCCCGCGTCGCGACGAAGGCCCGTTCCGGTCGCGGTTCCAGATGAAGTTGACATAACCGAAACCCTCCTCTCGCGACTGTTGTTCGTTGTTGAGCCCAGTCTGCGCCGGTGACCGAACATTCGCAAGCTACGCCGGAAATTGGGTAGCGGCGCCACCATCAGCTTGCGGGCCGGCGCCACGATGGTGATGCGGCGTATCCGTCCCTTGATGTCGCCGCCGTGATCGAGCGGCGCTTAGTGTTGGCGTGTTGGCGACCTCGACTCCGTTGGTGAAGGTTACGCCTTGGATGACCTTCAGGCACAGTGAATGGCTGCCCTGGGCACAGAGCCGTCCGCGCCCAGCTTACCGACCGCCGCAGGCCGCGACCGTCTCGTGATGTCGATCGAGCACATCATCATGTGCCCAGCCAGACGATGCCGCTCTTCGCGAAAGGTTCCATCTTGTAGGGCTTCAGCTTGACCTTGCGCCACAGCGTACCGTCCGGATTCGTCGCATTGCAGAAGTCTTCTAACTCGATCGCTATCGTGGCATGGCGGACGACGCGCACCCCCCATCAATTTGACTGAAGCCGCCGACTAAGCTCGCGGCAATCCTGGCGCTCGCCGGCCCCGTGCTCTCGCTGCCAGGATCACCAACAATCCGGCGCCGGCCACCGACCAGCACGCCACCGGCGCCCAATGCAAGAGCGGGGCATAGTCCGGCAGCTTCTGCAGGCCGCCCGCGACCGCGGACATCCGTGCGAAGGTCGCAAGCGCGAGCGCCGAGAACACGTATCCGCTCACCCTGCCGGCGGCGTCGGGCGCACCGATCGCGAGCGCGGCCGACACCGCGCTCATCAGCA
>NZ_JBAURI010001130.1:0-2043 GCF_049581145.1 Bradyrhizobium sp. | reverse complement strand
GCCTCGGCCTCCGCAAGCGCGCGCTGCGCCGCCGGCGTGAGTGGCTTGCGCACATCAGCCGATGTGTCAGCCTCGGATCGTGACGAATCATCATCCATTGCCAAGTTCCCAGTTGGTTTGGCCAATTCGCTGCTGGCTAAATTCCAGCATCTCGTGGCCGCTCGGCCATTGAGGTCTCTCGCTGCCATCCACACATTGTGCGGCACGGTGAAAACGCCAGTCCGATTCTTATATTTGGCATATTCGCATGGCAGAACTGCTTTGACTTCAATGGCATGCGTCGGCCCCTCGCGGAACTGCCTCCCTTCCGGGTAACCTCCCAGCATGCCTGCTCAAAGATTCGCAAGTCCCTCCGAAGTGCCCGGTCTCGCGGCGCGGCGGATTGCGGCGGACATCCTTGACGGGGTCCTGCACAAGCATCGCACGCTCGACGATCAGCTCGACGGCGCCGGCGCCCATCCCGGCGTCAAGCGGCTCGCCGATCGCGATCGCGCCTTGATGCGCCGTCTGGTCGCCACCATCCTGCGCCGGCTCGGCACGCTCGGTCATGTGCTGTCACGACTGCTGGACCGCGGCGTTCCGACCGATGCGCCGCGCGCGCAGAGCGCGCTTTTGATCGGCGCCGCACAAATCCTTTGGATGGACGTGCCCGATCACGCCGCCGTCGATCTGTCGGTGCGGCTGGTCCAGTCGGACCGGCGCGCCGCGCGCTATGCCGGCCTCGTTAATGCGGTGCTGCGCCGCTGCGCGCGCGAGGGCGCGGCCCTGGTCGAGGAAGTGACGTCGCAGACCCTCGACACGCCGCCCTGGCTGCTGAACCGCTGGATCGTCCACTACGGCGAGGCCACCGCGAGAGCGATGGCACTTGCGATCGGCAACGAGCCCTCGCTCGACATCACCGCCAAGGCCGACGCCGAGCAATGGGCGAGCCGGCTGCACGGCGAAATGCTGCCGACCGGCACCGTCCGCACCCTGCTGCAGGGCTCGGTGACGATGCTGCCGGGATTTGCCGAAGGCGCGTGGTGGGTGCAGGACGCCGCGGCGGCGCTGCCGGCGCGGTTGTTCGGCGACGTCACGGGCAAGACCATCGTCGATCTCTGTGCCGCGCCCGGCGGCAAGACCACCCAGCTCGCGCTTGCGGGGGCGCACGTCATCGCGGTCGACCGTTCGCCCGCCCGCATGACCCGGCTGCGCGACAATCTCGCCAGGCTTGCCCTGCAGGCCGAGACCGTGGTCGCGGACGCCGTGGAATGGCCGGGGGGCAATGTTCCAATCGATGGTATTCTGGTGGATGCGCCCTGCACCTCCACCGGCACCATGCGCCGCCACCCCGATATCGCCTGGCTCCGGCAGGAAGCCGATATCGCGGCGCTGACCGCGCTGCAGAAGCGGCTGCTGCAAAAGGCGACCAGCCTTCTGAAGCCGGGCGGAACGCTGGTCTATTGCACCTGCTCGCTGGAGCCGGAAGAGGGCGGCGAGGCGGTTGCCGCGCTGCTTGCCGCCGAGTCCGGCCTGCGCCGGGTTCCGATCGAGGCCGCCGAGGTGGCGAGCCTGGCCGAGCTGCTCACGCCCGAGGGCGATTTGCGCACCCTGCCCTGTCATTTGCCCCACGCTGACCCCAGGCTCGGCGGCCTGGACGGATTTTATGCCGCCAGGCTGGCTAAATCCCTCTGATTTTGCACTGGATTTTCTACCGACCGTGCGAGGTGCGCCCATTCAAGAGGGTGCCAGCGCCGCTTTTCGAGATTAAAAGGACTTGGCAGAATATCCCTCCCTGACAAAGGCAAGTTGTGTCGGTCGCTCAACGCAGACGCATTTCGACGCTGATCATGGGCCGCTTCGCGCGGAACATGGTGGCGCGCGTCAGCGGCGGCTCGGTGGCATTGTCGCGGATCTGGCCCGGCCGCGCTGATCGCGTCATCATCGCGCCGCATGACCTGCGCACCGCCGACGCCACCCGCGCCGCCGAGATCTATGCCGGCCGCTTCGTGTTCGCCGGCAAGATCGTGACCTGCCACGGCCGCTCGATCTTCGACCTCGAGC
>NZ_JBAURI010001129.1:0-7492 GCF_049581145.1 Bradyrhizobium sp. | reverse complement strand
ACCTGCGGCAGCATCGCATCCTTGAATTGATTTGCGAGATGCTCGGACTGCACAATCAGGCTGAAGAATCCTCTCGCTCCCAAGCGAACTTGACGCATTGGATCGTCTCCCGTCTCGCCGCTCATGGGCCGCGGCTTGACGCCGAAGGAGCCGACCGCACTGAGGGCCTTTCAACAGCCTCGGCAGATCGAGTCTATCATTTTGTCGACCTTCGCTTCCTCGCTGTCGATAGCGGGATTGGTTCCAAGCAGTGGCCCCTTCATGGGGCCAGCGCCCGTACCGGATGACGAGAGTGCTGTGCCCAGAGAGTTGGTGCCGGGCGCGGCGGCGGTGGTGCCGAAGGCGCCGCCAGACATCGACATATGGTGCGATCCCATGCCGCCGCGGCCAAACGCGGCCGTCGTTGAAAGGCCGATGCCGAGGACGACGCAAAGAACTGAACGCAGTTTCATGACGCAAACTCCTTGTTGCGAATGGAATAGTCCGGCCGCAGCGTCAGATTGCCGGCCGCGTGGTCGGCAGGGCCGGCGGAATCTCTATTGCGCCCGCTCTCGCCACGGCCGCGGCCGTGATCAACTTCGCGTTGCCATTCCCGATGGAACCGCTCCCTGGGCCGAAGCCAGTGAAGGAGATAGCAGCTGCACACACCACAGCGACAATTGCGGTTACAACGGCGGGCATCAGGTCACCGCGCCGATACCTTCTTTGAGCGTCCATCTGTCTGTTCTCCCAAGCCATGGCTCCGATGCACTCGCATCGGCATGCCGTCAATGAGGCCGCATCAACCGATCGCTCCGCAAGGAGAGGACCAAACACGCGATCAAGTTGACGAGTGATCGCCGATGCGCATGACCCTGATCTAGGGTCGGCACACGCGGGCGCCACTAAATTCGATTTTATTCGTTGCGTGATCCGCCACGACCCCAGCGATTTGACCCAACAGTGAAGTGGTACAGGTTTGGCGCGATGGCAGTCCGCGGGAAGCGATTGGACCCCATCAGGAGTTGGGTCGGAATGAGCCCCCGTCATGGGCTTGGCACACGGCATGGTGACATTGGAAGGCGCAGTCTGTGATATTTACAATTTGGTTGTGATGTCGTTCACGCCTAAACAAAGGCGCTGCTTCAGTACGAAGGGGCGTCACCTTGCAGTAGCCAGCCGTGCGATGGAGCATTGGAGAGAACGCCTTCCGGACAGGCGCTCATCGTGCTGCCGTGCCGCTCGCAGATCGTAATGACTCTTTCCAAGCAGGCTGGCCACTACCCCAATAGCAATGAGACCAACGAGCACGATGAGCTCCGTCGGTGAGAAATCGTCGTTCAGTTGAACTCCGATGCTTTACGAAAGCGACTGGGCTCACTCTGAGGCATGGCATAGGCGCCGAAAGGGCCAGGATGCATGTTCCGTGCATCACACCATTGACATCCATTTGGACCCCACGATTCGGTTGCCGCGAAGCCGCACAATGGGAGTGCCAATTGTTCGGCCATAGCCGCCGGCGCGGGCTTCTGACCGCCGGCACATGATTGGGCAAGCGCCGCGTTGCAGGTCAATGCAATCAGGAATGTTCCCAGCAAGAATGAAATGCATCTCATTGGCCGTCTCCATCTAGGATCTCGAGGGTACGCGGTCGTGCTCCCAGCATTTCGCAATGGAGTATTCGCGCCTCGCAAAGACCGACTTAGACGGTCGAAGTCCGAGAATGAATTGTACGGAGGTAAATCTCGCTCCGTCGAATGGATTGATCAGTCATACGAAGGTTTCGGTTTTTGTCGTTAAGCGAATGTGATCGAATGTCGTTTCACACGACCCGATCCAGAGCGTCGACGGGTGCTGGTTTGCCCACCATTTCCGGATAGTCGGCTGTGCCAGCCAATCCGGACGAATCTCGAATCATCTTTCTCATCACGACGTGATTTTCGTGACGCGCAATTTAGTGGGGCGGAAGCGCTGCCGTATTAAATCCAGATCGACCGGTCCGAACCTTCGGACGCGCGAAAAACGCGAAAAGTCAAGTCTCGGAAGCGCACGCTGCTCACGGGAGCGTGGTCAGTTCTGCACGCCGCGACTTCTCGCCAGCTTTGATCAAGGAGAAATCAACGTGACTTCACTCAAGATTGTCGCTGCTGCCGCGCTGCTGTCGGCCATGACAGCGACCCCAGTATTCGCGCAAGCCGCCATACAGGAGCCGGGCATGTTCGCCTTCTACCATCCCTATCTCGACGTTCTGAACGGTGGCGCTCCTACACCAGCAGCCAAGTTTGCCTCGGAGCCGCCCGCGGCCATGGCCTATGCTGCGAGGGAGAGCGGGATTCCCGCTTCCGTCGACGCTTCCCGCGTGCGGCATTATCGGTCCTACGATCCCGCATCGCGCGCTTTGCAGAGTAGGAAGGGCCGCCAACATCCACGCGGTTGACTCTATCCCCCGGCCTTCCTCATCGCGCGCTCCGCGCGGGCTGTTTGCAATCGCTCAGCCGTGCATGGGGGCGCAGCTGCTGGCAGCCTGCGTCCTCATCGCATCGAAATCGGTATTCTGGGGTTTGCGCGTCGTGCCTTTTGGGCTAAAATGTGGTTCCATGCGCGATCGGTGCCCGGATAGCCCGCTGGAACAGCTTCACTTGTGCGCTCCGATCAGGACCAGTCTCCGGTTGCGGGTCGTGGCAGGTGTATTGAGCTCGTTCAGCAACGTAGAAGCCGATTCAGGCCGGAACGGCGATTGCCTCGGCCTTAGAACCGGCTGCTCTCAATGGTTCGCCACTGGGCGGTGCGGCGAAGATGTATGAGAGGGTGGCGTGACTCAGCGCGATTCTTCAGTGAAGGCGGTTGACGGCAAAGACCGATGCATCGTTTTCGTCGTGGATGACGATGAATCGACGCGTCGTGCGCTGGCGAGACTTTTCTCTTCGGTGCAGTTGCGGGCCGAAGTGTTCGCTTCGGCACACGAATTCCTGCACAGCGAGCGCCCTGACGTACCGGGCTGCCTCGTACTCGATGTTCGTCTTCCGGGATTGAGCGGTCTCGATTTCCAGGCCGAGTTGGCAAAAGCGGACATCCGAATTCCCATCGTGTTCATCACCGGCCACGGCGACATTCCCATGACGGTGCGGGCCATGAAGGCAGGCGCCGTCGACTTCCTTTCCAAGCCGTTTCGCGACCAGGACCTGCTTGATGCCGTCGCAGCTGCGATCCAGCGTGATGAGAGGCGGCGCGAGCATGAGCATATGGTCACCGAACTCAAGGCGCATTTCCAATTGCTTACCCCTCGCGAACGAGAAATCATGGCCTTCGTCGCGAGCGGGTTGATGAGCAAGCAGATCGCAGCCAAATTCGAGCTTAGCGAGATTACCGTGAAGGTGCATCGCAGTCACCTCATGAAGAAAATGGGCGCGAGATCGGTCGCTGACCTGGTCAGAATGGCAGAAGCGCTCGGCGTGACGTCGGGTCGCAGCGCTGACCCTAAGCGGTAGGGGGTTACGTCTGCTCAAATCCATCCCCCGCCGGGCTTGGTGGAATCGACCAGCGCGATGCATCGTCGGGCTCTTCAGTAAAGCAACCTAAGTATAGTTCCCGACTCGTTGGACGCGTGTTATTTCACGTGAGAGGCGGCACCATATCGGGGCGAGACCGTTATCAGGTCCGCATTCGAAAAGGTGGCCGCTTGGATATCCCGATAATCTCGATTGTTGATGATGACGCTTCGCAGCGCATTGCGACGGCGCGGTTGTTGAGGTCAATGGGATTTGCGGCCTATGTGTTTGCGTCAGCGCGGGAGTTCTTGCTATCACCGCGATTGAGCGACACCTGCTGTCTCATTGCCGATGTCGAGATGCCGGGCATGAGCGGCCTCAAGCTGCAAGAGGAACTGATTGCTCAGGGCAACACCACGCCGGTCATGTTCATGACGGCATTTCCCGAGGATCGGATTCGGGACCAGGCGATGAGGGCCGGCGCGATCGGCTTCTTGGCCAAACCTTTCGACGAAACGCAATTGCTCGAATGCGTCGAGCGGGCCCTGGCGAGACACGGCACGGGCAAGGGGCGCGGCGACGCCTGATGGCTCGCGTGCCCCGGGCCGGGACGATTTGGCAAATGCGATAGAGGCGTTCCAGATCAGCCAGCTTTCAGCCGTGGAATCGATGGGCCGGCAGCGCCGATTTGCGCCATTCATCAGCCGCGGCCTACGTCAGTCGTTTTGGATGAACTACGTGCGGATCGAAAAGACAGTCCGACCCAGTCTCATCTAGTTTGCGGTCTCTCCCCGGGTGCCCAGTTGTTTGCCCTGGACGGGTGCCAAACTGACGGCGGACCATCAAGATGATCCGCCGCCTTTTCTCGCCGCAGCGCAAATTCGGCTGAACCTCCAGTAGCCATCGGCGCGTGTGCAGACATCCGCGCTTTGGTCTGTCGCTCGAATTCAGCATCTGTTGCGAATATGGAAAGGGGCGTCCCCCTCCGAATAGTGGAGGCAAACTCGACGCGGCGTTCAGCCGTTCGCGAATCCGGTGTGTGCGAAGATGCCGACGCCAAGGCTGTCAGATCGTGCCAGGGCGTAGCAGTCAAGGTCACAGTAGTAGAGCCGTGTGCCGGTATCTCGTAGATAGCCCGCCGAAATCGGCCGATTGCAGTAAGCACAACGAATTTGCGAAAACGGCGTTCTGCCACGTACCAATACAAATCTCATGAGATCACCTCCAGCATGAAGCGGTCGAAGGCGCAGATGGCACCCGATCGGTCTGCCGTCACGATTGTCACGGCGCGGCGGAAGTCTCCGCATCCGCGGCAGTGTCACGCAGACAGGCATTGCAGCAGCCAGTTACGATCACTCTCGCGCCGTGCCTTGAATCGATCCACGCATTTGTTTGAGCAGAGAGCCGTTCGGCTGACGTGATAGCGGATAAGGCCAAATTGCCGGCCGCAGATGGCACAGCGCTTTGTCGAGCTATTGTGAACTCGCTTGTTCTGATTGATCGTCATCAGCGTCTCCTTTGGGAAATGGATGAGTAGCGTCGCGGCGGTCGCGCTTCGCAGACACGTGAAGCGGCATTTCGAGTGTAAGCCACCGGGTGAGAGGCCGTGCGCAGAGCCTGAGAGGCGTTTCTGGCCACGATGACAAGGCAGTTGACTTGCCTTGCCAACGTCGATCCGCGCGTGGGGCGACACCCGATGCCGGCCCAGCGTTGTGCTGATTGGGTTGCGCGGGTCCGGGTTCGCTGGGATCGCGGCCTCCAATCGGCCATCGCATATGGGATAGACTAAGGTGATCGGAACTGCCGGCTCAATTGCACCGAGGTAAAGATCGGACAACAAAAGGCATCGGAAAGCGATACGTAGGTTTGAGCGCGGGGTGCTCGGATCCATGAATTGCAGAAAGTCTCTCTGCTGCTCGTATCGTGCAAACCAGCAAGGTGCGCCCGTTATGAGGAAGAAGTTGCCAAAAAGCCGTGTTAGATCAGATTTGCGGGTTGGAGCTGTCGCTATGATCACCAGTTGCGCATTCAACGAAGTGATGAAGCTCGTTTGGAGCGGAGGAAGGCCCACGCTATCGTCGAGGCCGGTGGCCGAGGAGAAGGCCATCGCTTTGAGCTACAACGGATCGTCGCATGCGGTGATGATGGCAACACCCGCCGATCTCAGCGATTTCGGTGTCGGCTTCGCCCTTACGGAGGGTCTTGTGGAAAAGGTCGACGAGATCCTCAGTATCGAACTGGTCGAGACGGATCTGGGCATTGAAATCAGAATGTGGCTCGACCAAAAGCGGACGAGGTTCTTTTTGGTTCGGCGACGTGCAATCCTTGGGCCGATTGGCTGCGGGCTCTGCGGCATCGAAAGCCTCGAACAGGCTTGCCCCGCGCCGCCGCAGGTGGCGAACGGCACGATGTTCCGCGCGCGCGACTTGCTCAACGCCATGCGCGGGCTGGCGCCGTTGCAAAGCTTCAATCGGAAGACTCGATCGATGCATGCAGCCGCGTTTTGGGATCCGACGATTGGCATTGGCCCGGTCAGAGAGGACGTTGGCCGCCATAATGCGCTCGACAAGCTTGCCGGTGCGCTCGCGCGCCACAATATAGCTTGCTCGACTGGCGCGATCCTTCTTACGAGCCGCGTCTCCGTGGAATTGGTGCAGAAGACGGCAATGATCGGCGTGCCTGTACTGATTGCCATTTCGGCTCCGACGACGCTCGCGATCGAAACGGCCGAGAAGGCAGGGATCACGCTCATTGCCGTCGCTCGGGAGGACGGTTACGAGGTATTCACGCATCCTGATCGGCTCATCTTCTCGGAAAATGGAATGATCGCGGCGTGATCGGGTCGAAGCGATGGCGTCCTTTCCTTTGGACGCAGGCCGGGGCGCTTCTCTCCTGCAATAGCGAAGCCTGCTCGTCGTCGTTCATGCCATTGCGCAGGTGCCCGCTGCTTTTGCGGCCGCTGTCAGAAGCGCGTCAAAGCAATCGACGCGATGAGGACGCCGTGGGCGATATTTCAGTTCACGAGTCCGTCGAGCATCAAGAAAACGAAAATGGACCGCGCTCGATCGCGGCGCCGACAGCTGACGCTGTCAACACATCTCGTCGCGAGATCATGGTTGCACTCCCTGAAGGTTGAGCGGGGCCCGTCGGAACTTAACCGATCAGTGCGGGCGTCCTCGCCGGGAAACTAGGCGAGGCCCTCTCGGTTCGCTTCCCCAAATGGCGAGGTGTTTTTCAGGAATGCACTGCGACGTGTCGTGCCAAGCGCGAAGGGCATTCGTCGGATGGTGCGATCCGGAAAGGCTGAGGTCGTTCTCGAAAGACGTTGTCGAACAGGCTTACCTAGTTCGAGACGATGGTCCCTGTCCGCAAAGGTGTTTTCAATGTCTGATCAAAAAGCCATTCGTCCCTATCATCACCCGGCCGGCGGATGGGGGGCACTCAAAGCCGTGAGCGAGCACCTGCTTCAGCAGGGTGTCGCGGTCAAGGGCGCGGAAACACTGAGCTGCATGAACCAGCCGCAAGGGTTCGACTGTCCCGGTTGCGCCTGGCCGGACCCGAAGCATACTTCGTCGTTTGAGTTCTGCGAAAACGGCGCCAAGGCGGTGGCGTGGGAGGCGACCGCCAAGCGTTGCGCGCCGGAATTTTTCGCGGCACACAGTGTCAGTGAATTGTCGGGCTGGGGCGACTACGAGTTGGAGATGGTCGGGCGCCTGACCCATCCGATGGCTTACGATACAATCTCGGACCATTATCTGCCGGTGAGCTGGGACGAGGCCTTCGCGACCATCGGCCGCCATTTGAGCGCGCTGCCAGATCCGAATATGGCGGAGTTCTACACCTCTGGCCGGACCTCGAACGAGGCCGCATTCCTCTATCAGCTCTTTGTTCGGGAATATGGCACGAATAATTTTCCCGATTGCTCCAACATGTGCCACGAGGCGACGAGCGTCGGTCTGCCGCGTTCGATCGGTGTCGGCAAAGGAACGGTCCTGCTGGAGGATTTTGACAAGACGGATTGCATC
>NZ_JBAURI010001128.1:0-6066 GCF_049581145.1 Bradyrhizobium sp. | reverse complement strand
CGGTAAAGCGCGGTCGGCGTCGTCGCGCGGAAGTTCCGACATGCATCCGGCCGGGGCGATGCCGGTCCGCGGCGCGCCGCCTTTCGGCTTTCGCCAACGCCGGCAAGCTGGCCAGTTCAGTCAGAGTCCGCAATCTGCTTCTCATAATCAGAAGCACTCGATCTATCTGTCATGACCTGCGGACATCTGAAACAGGCTTCTCGACCTTCCTGACGAAACCACCTGCAGGTTGACCGAATCTGGCACGCAGGGAGCGCGTTGACGACTGCGGGCAAGCCGTCAACAATCCTTTGTGCCAGACTGCAGGTACGATCCTTGAAGTGCTTGCAGCCGCCATTCGCGCAAGGTGCCGCGATGCGGAAGAGTTGAGTGGGCTTGGCCGGTCCCGCAAGACTCAGCAGCTTCTCGGAAACTGGCTGAGCCTCGGTGAGATAGCCGACCCTGCGCGCGTCGGATGCGCCCGTCATCATGCCAAAAATTCGGGCGCCCTCTGCGGTTGCCTGAGCACTGGGGCAGTCGATCTGTTTGCGGGATTCCCTGGACATGACATCCTCGATTTCGCTGCTGCCGCTATTTGAGGTTCATCAAATCCTTGGCGTAGTCAGGCGGCGGCGGAAGAGCACCGGTCGTGGTCGTCGGGAGGATTTTTCCCGAGAGGAAGCCGCCGGTGGCGCTGAAGCCGCCCGCGACGATTTCGATTTGCTCCGGCGTAAGCTGGACTGGTGCTTCAAGCGCATCACCGATCGATCTCCGGGACTCGCCGAGCTTGCTTCGAGCCACGTGAGCTTCATGCTTCTTCATCTTTCCATCTCCTGTCTCGAGACGAGCGGAGCATCCGCTTCGTCTGATGCACGAGTCTTAGCCCGTGGAAGGGATGACGACCGTGATTTCTGTCACAGGATTTCCATTCTGCGTCGCAGGATACCTTCGCGAATGCGTCGGTTACGGCGGCCGTACCCTGCAGGCATGCTGCGAAGCCTAGGTCGGCGACGACAATTCTGGCGGAGGTGGCCCCGATCCGAATTGCGGAATTCACGATCGCCTTCACCGGTTGAGAGAGCTCTCTCGCGCGCGTCGGCGGCCCATTTGAAGGTGACTGCGCTGACTCGGAAACGCCGCGCTACACATGCGCTGTGTGAGGAGCAGCATATTGCGGCTCCGCCGGTGCTGCGCTAATTTCGGCGGAGCTGTTGTTGAGGATATTTCGGTGCGGACCGCACTCATCGTTTTTCTGACGAGTCTGTTTTGTTTTTCGGCGGATGCGGCGCTGGCGGAAAAGCGCGTGGCGCTGGTTATCGGCATATCCAGATATCAGCGGGTTCCACAATTGGCCAATCCGACGCGCGATGCGGCAGCGATGTCAGCATTGTTCAAGAAGGCTGGATTCGATGTCGTGGACACCGAGAGCGACCTCGGCATTGCCGAACTGCGGCAGGTGATCCGCAGATTCTCTGAAACCTCCCGTGATGCTGATATTGCAGTGGTATATTACGCCGGTCACGGTATCGAAGTCGATGGGATCAACTATCTGATTCCGGCTGACGCCAGATTGGCAAGCGACTTCGATGTCGACGACGAGACAATTTCGCTCGACCGTTTGCTCAGGGCGCTCGACCCCGTCAGACACCTTAAGCTGGTGATTCTGGATGCGTGCCGTGATAATCCGTTCACCAGGACGATGAAGCGGACTGTCTCCAGCCGCTCGATCGGTCGTGGATTGGCGGAGATTCAACCGTCGAGTCCGGATATGCTCATTGCCTTCGCCGCCAAAGCGGGCGCCGTCGCGAGCGATGGGGATAGCGAAAACAGTCCTTTTTCAACGGCGCTTGTCAAATACATTGCCGAACCAGGGCTCGACCTGCGGCTGGCCTTCGGTCGCGTGCGCGATGATGTCTTGAAGAGCACGGGCAATCGCCAGGAGCCATTCCTTTATGGATCACTGGGCGGGGACACGGTCGCCCTGGTTCCAAAACGTATTGATGCCGAGGCGGAAGCTCACGCTGACTACGAACTGGCTGCTCAAATCGGCAACAGCGAGGCGTGGAACTCTTTCCTGGCCCATCATGGCAGCGGCATGCTTGCGGATTTTGCGCGCGCGCAGCTTGCCAAGCTTGCGGTGGCCCAGCAATCGCGCGCCAGGGCGGATGAGGCACGCAAAGAAGCCGAGGCGGAGGCGGCGCAAAAGGCCGCTGAATTGCGCCAGCAACTCGAGGAACAGAGCGCTCGGCAGGCAGCGGAAGTGAAGCAGCAACTGTCGGAGCAGGCGCGAAAGCAGCTGGACGAAACCCGCCATCAGCTCACCGAGCAGACCCAAGAGGAATTGGACAAAGCGAGGCGTCAGGTCGAGATTGCGCAACAGCAGGCAGAAGCGGCGAGGCAGGAGCTGGAGCGGACAAAACGCGAAGGCGTCGCCAGCGCCCGGCAGCAGGTCGAACAAGCCAAACCGACTTCAGGGGCGGAGGCCGAAAAGCTCGCCTCCGTCGCCCCCGGCTCGACCCCTTCGCACGGCGCAGGCCCGCCGGCGGCACTGCAAATCGACCCGTCGGACGTCATTCGGCTCCTGCAGGCGAATTTGAAGCGTCTTGGCTGCAATTCGGGTGCCGTCGACGGCAACTGGGGTGACGACTCACGCAAGGCGCTAGAGCTTTTCAACAAGAACGCCCACACTGACTTTGATGTCAAGGTGGCAAGCATTGATGTGCTCGACGCGGTCCGAAGCAAGACGGAGCGGGTGTGCCCATTGCTCTGCGGAAATGGCCAGCGCGTGGAAGGTGACAGCTGTGTCCAAATAACGTGCTATAAGGGCTTTGTTTTAAATTCAGGCGGCGCCTGCGAGAAGCGAGCGGAGCTCGCGACAAAGGCGCGCATGGCCGAACGGCATGATCCAGCGCGCAGGCCTCGGATTGCACCGGTAGTTGGCAGCGGGAAATGCTTCTTATTCGGTGGAAGGAGTTATTGCCAGTAATTGACGCTTGGTGGCCGCGTCCGCAGCGGTTGGCATTCTTTGCAGCAATGCACGGTCCTGACGCTGCAGCTTGTGAGGGATAAGGAATGAGATTCGTGAAGCTGATCGCTTGCTTGACCGCTGGGTCGTTGGGAGCTTGCTGGACGCCAAGCGCGATCGCAGCCAACTGCACGGGACCGTTTCGGTTCTACGGGCCGACGGCAAGCGCCCAGGGGAC
Source organism: Bradyrhizobium sp. (assembly GCF_049581145.1). GTDB lineage: Bacteria > Pseudomonadota > Alphaproteobacteria > Rhizobiales > Xanthobacteraceae > Bradyrhizobium. Next base: position 2,884 of record NZ_JBAURI010001128.1, on the reverse strand, counting down.
AACCAGGCGAGATCGGCCCTGCACCATCGTTTACGGCGGGCGGTCCGATATTGTCGGATACAATGTCGTCCAGCCTCCGCGTTTCGGAGTCTTGGGCAGCGCCGGCCATAGTGGCGGCCATTTTCTGACAGCGTATAAACCAAACCCGGGATATGTGGGTCCGGACGAGTTTGCTGTGTCGGTCCAATACGCGCCGCGCTCGACGCATGTTAACAAGTCTACGGTTTTTCACGTTCAGCTGACGATCGGTCCTTAGCCTTGACAGCCCAGGGTCTCTTTAGAGGTTCATGGGACGTGTGGATCACCGTGGCGCCAATTGCCGAACAAAGGGACCTGAAGCTGAATCTATTTCGGTGCCGTTGTCTTACCTGCATGCAGGGTAGCCGAACCGGGATACGATGTCGCGGCCCGAGATCTCATGAAATTCGAATGTGTCCATGAAATGGTGCTCGGATACGTATTGGCGCAGCGGCTGGTTATAGGCGGCCAGCATGTGTTGTGTTGAGCGATCGTTGATGCCGTAGCGCCTGGTGCCGCCGGCATGGAACAGCAGTGTCGCGCCGAGCGTGACGCACACGTTGCGAATCGAGAGAAAAATCGTGCACGCAGACTGACAGTGGCTGTCGATGCGAAAGCGTGCGCCCGAGGCATTGTACTGCGCGACGACCGCGTCGAAGAGCGGCATCTCGCCGGCCTTTGCGCCCATCCCCATATGCAGCGCTGAAACGGATCCATCAGCTCCCGCCGTCACTGCCGCACACATACACAGGAAAGCGGCAATCACGAACCCGCTCAACACGCGCGTCAGCCGCGAGGATGTGCGCACGGGGCTCTCCGGAGTCAATTCGACTCCGGCGGATGGTATTTGCCGGCGACTGATTGTCAATGAGCTGCCCCAAAGCCGCGGTATTCCAACAGGCGCGAAGCCGGCGTTATGGACGCGCGCGAAGCATCTGCAGTTCGGCAATGCGATTATCCGAGCGGCGGAGACGACGACAAAGCTCGCGGTTGATGTTCTGCATCACCAGCACATAGGCGTGGATGTCCGCCTTGTAGTATGTATAGAGTTTTCGGGCAGAGAGCTCGTAGAGCACGGTCGGGCACTCGCTTACAACGGTTGCGGACCGGTTCTGCATTTCGATCAGGGTCATTTCGCCGAAGAAATCGCCAGGCTCGAGATCCGCCATGCGAATCGCTTGCCCGGAATCTCCAAGCTTGGTCACCACGAGCGTGCCGGAGTGAACAATGAACATTGAGCGTCCCGGCTCTCCTTCAGCCACGACAGTGTTGCCGGCCTCGAAGCGGCATTCGACCAGCATCGAGATGAGGAGATCAAGGCTCGCATCCGAGAGACCGCCGAAGAAAGGCGTGGCGCGTAAGAACGCTTTCAGATCGGGCGAGCTGACAACCATGCGCCCACTATACCGCCGCTTCCAGCAGCGGCAAGCAGGCCATGCCTGGACGGATGCGGCTACGTCAAATCGTCGTCGCGGGAGGGTCCGGTAGCGTCAATCGAGGGGCTGCGCTCCTCGCGCAGCCCCTGATGCTTCACGGTTGGTGGTTCAGCCGGGCGGCAAAGGCTGAGGATTCAAGAAGTGAATTCCAAACGCCAGGGGCGGCAAAGGCTGAGGGTTGATATGGTCGACGCCAGTCTGCGTGCCGCTTCCGCAGATTGCATCGAGTTCCTCCGGCGTCAGCTCGCGGTCCGTCTGGATTGCGTTTGTATGGTCCATCCTTCGCTCCTTTATACTGTGCTGCGGTCAGCTGGGTCCAATACCGGCGTGACCGGTCGTTTGTCGCGGGCCGTCGTCCACGCGTTCGTGACGTAGATCACGTTGGCTCGCGAATTCTGTGGCCCCGATTGTCGAATTAAGTCTTGCGCGACGAGTGTGGCTGCAGCGACATCAATTTCGCCGAGTGCGGCGGCCTCCCGCGGCCGATTGTCCAAAAAAAGAGGCCGCTTGGCGCGGCCCTGTTTTAGTTGCGGTCGATCAAATGAAATTATTTCCGAATAGGCCCACCCGATGAGGCGGGTATGTGGAGTTGTGCGAAGATCCATTTGAGGAAATCGGAAAGATCCGAACCGCCGGGTCCGGCTACACCTTCGGCTCCCCCGCATACGGACTCCAACTCGTCGTTGGTCAATTCCGGGATTTTATCCATGGTCGTATCCTTTCACTGGATGAGAGCCGACTCCGCGGCGAAGCGAAACTCCTCAATCACAAAACGCGGGAGTTTCGCTTCGATACGCGGCTGGCTCAATCAGAAATGCGAGGTGATGCAGTATGCGATTCCACCAAGAAGACCGCCGCCAACGGCACCAGGACCGGCGCCGAGGCCACCGGCCGCCGCACCACCCAGCCCGCCCGTCACGGCTCCGGCGCCGATCGCGCCCACAAAACCCTTCCAGCTGAAATCGCCACCTGCCACCGTGTCGAGTTCCTCGATGGAAAGCTCGTGGGTCACCCGATCATCGTTCGTCATTGGATGTCTCCTTTGATTGTGTTGATGGTGCAGGACATTCCTGCAACCTGACTGGAGCATGCCTCAGTCGTTCGAAGCTCGCTGTGACGATTGTCACGCTTGAACTCATCGAGCTCAGAAGAAGGCTGTCCGATTTGAATCGCGTGCGGCGCTTCGAGTTCGGTACCTCGTGCACAACACAGTGAATCGCTCGCTGGAGTTCTGCGTTTCTCCGTGCTTCGCGTCAGAGCCGCGACTCGAAGAGGCACTCGGAACAGCCGGCTGGGCTGTTCCGTCTCCTGGGCGCTTTAAACCGAAGTTTGCGCCGTCAAAACGCACAACTGCCTGATCGGATTCCGAATTTTGAAATTAGAGGTTTCCGCTACTGGACACAGGCCTCGCTGCGCTAGTTGGACGAAGC
>NZ_JBAURI010001127.1:0-3772 GCF_049581145.1 Bradyrhizobium sp. | reverse complement strand
GATCCGCTCAACGTCGCCAACGAAGGCAAGCTGGTCGCGATCGTCGCGCCAGAGGCCGCATCCGGCTTGCTGGCGGCGATGCGGGCGCATCCGCTCGGCCGCGACGCGGTGGATATCGGACAGGTGGTCGAAGACGATCATCGCTTTGTGCAGATGACGACAAGCTTCGGTGGCGGCCGGATTGTCGATTGGCTGTCCGGCGAGCAGCTGCCACGGATCTGTTGAGGTACGGGGCCGGTATGAGCACACCCGCCACCGTTCTCGTCATCGACGACGAAATCCGTTCGCTGGAAGCGTTGCGTCGCGTCCTCGACGACGAATTCGAAGTGCTGTGCGCCAAGGATGCCCAGGAGGCGGAAAAATTTCTGCAAGGCGACATGGTGCATGTCATCTTGTGTGATCAGCGCATGCCTGGTCTGTCCGGCGTCGAGTTTCTCAAGCGCGTCCGCGATCTCTGGCCTGATCCGGTGAGGATGATCATCTCCGGCTACTCGGATTCCGAGGAGATCATCGCCGGTGTCAACGAAGCCGGCATCTATCAATACATCACCAAGCCCTGGCATCCCGAGAAACTGGTCGAGATCGTGCAAGGCGCCGTGCAGCTGTTTCGCCTGCAGAAGGAGACCGAGACCGCAAGCGTCGATGTCAAGCTGACGCCGAACCGGGTCAAGCAGGTGATTACCGAGAAGCGGGGGGCTGCGCGGCAACTCTATGATTTCGACCGCATCGTCCATGCTCCGTCGAGCCCGATGCACGGCGTCATCGATCTGGCGAGGCGGGCCTCGGACTACGATATTTCGGTGCTGATCACCGGTGAATCCGGAACCGGCAAGGAATTGCTGGCGCGCGCAATCCACTATCATTCGGCGCGGGCAAACAAGGTGTTCGTCGTCGAGAACTGCGGCGCGCTGCCCGACGAACTGCTGGAAAGTGAATTGTTTGGCAGCAAGAAAGGCGCCTTCACCGGCGCCTATCAGGATCGCATCGGGCTGTTCGAGGTCGCGAATGACGGAACGATATTCCTTGACGAAATCGGCGAAACCTCGCCAGCGTTCCAGGTCAAGCTGCTGCGCGTGCTTCAGGAGAGCGAAATCCGTCCGCTCGGCGCCCAACGTGCCCGCAAGGTCGATGTTCGGGTTGTGGCCGCGACCAACCGCAATCTCGAGGCAGAGGTGGAAGCCGGTCGATTCCGCCGCGATCTCTACTATCGCCTCGCCGCGTTCCCGATTCACATGCCGGCATTGCGCGAGCGTACGATGGATATTCCGCTGATAGCGGAGCGGATTCTTGCCGAGGTCAAGGCCGCTTTCAATCGCGAGATCAAGGGCTTTGCCGCCTCGATCCTCGATGAAATGAAACAGTATTCCTGGCCCGGCAACGTGCGCGAAATGCAGAACGAGATCCAGCGCATGGTCGTGCTGGCAGATGGCGACAGGTTGGAAACATCGTCGCTTTCCAGCCGGTTGCGAGATCATCGCGATCCCTTCCGATCAGCGCTGAAGATGAACGGCTCCTCCACCCTGAAGATCAAGGTCGAGGCGCTGGAGAAGGCGGCGATTGCCGAATGTCTCGAACGATTTAATGGCAATATCAGTCGCGCCGCTGGAGCCCTCGGCTTGTCCCGGGTAGGGTTGCGCAGCAAGCTCTCGCGTTACGACCTGAAGAAAGACACCTATGATGACGAGGAGAATTCCGGGCGACGAGCAGACTGAAGGACTGCTCGGAAAGATCGCATATCCCGGAACCTTCGAACTCGATGGCGAGCGCGAGGGCGCGTGGATCGAAGTCATCCGCAAAATGGATGAAGTCTATTCGGATCTGCTTCGCTATGAAACCGAGCTGGAAGGCAAGAACGCCGAGCTGGAAGAAGCGCAGACGTTCATCTCCAGTGTCATCGAATCGGTCTCCGACGTTCTGATCGTTTGCGACTCTCACGGGCTGATTCAGCAGGTCAATTCCGCTTTCGTCCGCATCATCGGCCAGCCCGACCAGGACATCGTTGGACGGCGGCTGTCGCACTTTGTCGATACAGGGGACGCGACCCGGATCGAACATTTGTTGAAACCCAGATTGCCGAGCGATGTGATCGACAGCGAATTGCGGTTCGCAACGGCGAGGGGCCTCTCCGATCTGTTTTCCCTCAACAGCGCGGCGCGCTATGATCACGACCGGCGTTATCTTGGCGTTGTGCTCACGGGACGGCCCGTTGGCGAATTGCGGCGGGCCTATGAAGCGCTTCACAAGGCACACGGCGAACTGCAGCGCGCCCAACGACAGCTGATCGAGCAGGAGAAGATGGCGAGCCTCGGCCGGCTTGTTGCCGGGGTGGCGCACGAACTGAATAATCCGATCAGTTTTGTCTATGGCAACATGCACACGCTGGAGCGTTACCGGCAGCGGCTGGTCGAATATATCGGCGCCGTTCATGGCGATACGACGAGTGAAGATCTGGCTGAACTGCGAAAGAAGCTGAGGATTGAAGCCCTGCTCAAGGACATCGGACCGCTGATCGATGGCACGCTGGAGGGCGCGGTCCGGGTTTCGGATATCGTCAAGAACCTCCGGCGCCTGTCGTTCAGCCAGACCAACGAAAAACAGCAATTCCACATCGATCGGGTCCTCGAAACCGCGGTTCGTTGGGCCGTGCGGCCAAAACAAACAAAAGTGGAAATCAAAATCGATATTGAGCCTGACTTGATCGTCTCGGGAAATGAAGGACAAGTGCATCAGGTCATCGTGAATCTGGTGGACAATGCCATGGATGCAATGCGCGACGCCGCACTGCCGGAGTTGTTGGTCAGAGCGTTTCGCGACCGCAACGACATCAAGATCGAGATTTCCGACAACGGCGCCGGCATATCCGATGACATATTGGACAGAATTTTCGAACCGTTTTTTACAACGAAGCGCGTCGGCGAAGGTACCGGTCTGGGACTTTGGATCAGCTATGGTATCGTCCGGGAACACGGCGGAGAATTGCGCGCGGAAAACAGGGCGGAGGGCGGAGCGAGATTCTCATTCGCATTGCCGTCGATATGATCATCGACCGTTCTCGATCCGTTTAACCGCGTGCGAGACCGAGGCACCTTCCGACTTCGTACAACGACCTCTGGGGCGATGCCCGTTGGGGTAGGTGCCTAGACGGTGACATTTGTGATCGGCCGGAGAAGTTGTTTCTGGTGCGAAACAGGCGCGGTCTGTCATACCAGCGGCCCGCGGTTTTTGAGTATCCAATTTGTCGGCGTTATCCGGGACGAGTACCCGAATGGTCGAGTTCTCTAAAACATCAGCGGCTGGCATTCGCCGCGTCCGTCGGCGGGTTGACGCGGAGCAATTCGGTGATTGTCCGGTATCGCTTGACGGAGTGTTCGGAGTCGCCGAGAGGCCACAAATGACGAGTCGCCTCGGCCCGATCTATCGAGGCGACAAGTGATATAGCCCGTTGAGATATTCCAGCGTGTCCAGGCGAAGATATGTCCGTATCCGATTCAACCAAAGCCACGACTCTATGACGAGGACATATACCAGAAAAACCACGGAGTAGGAAAGTAAGATGGCATCACCGGATGAAAGCCATGGGCAGATAGTGCGTACAGCGCCTGCCGTTACTTCCTGAGATGCTTGATTAAAGGCAAACACGTCCGCGCCAATCACAATGGTAGCGCCGCCGATCAGACGCCACATTTTCCAGCGGCCGAACATGTAGCTTTCTACCATGTTCAGAATCTCTAGCTCGTAGAACTTTCTCTCTGCCGTATAGTGACTCCGGGAG
>NZ_JBAURI010001126.1:0-4464 GCF_049581145.1 Bradyrhizobium sp. | reverse complement strand
GTATAAAGTTCGGCAAGTTCCCGTGCGATTGACAAGCCGAAGCCGAACCCAGGAGAGCTTTCGTCGAGCCGTTGGCCGATCTGCACCGCTTGCGACATCTGCTCCGGGGACAACCCCGGTCCGTCGTCCTCAATGGTGAGGTGGACGCTACGCCGGTCCGCTCCTGCACCAGAAGCATTCTCCAGCACATTACCGAGCATCTCGTCGAGATCCCGCTGTTCGCAGGCTACAGCGAGATCAAACGGAATCGTGCACGTGAGCGTCACATTTTTATCGGCATTCACCTTGCCCAGGACAAACCCAAGATCCTCGACGCGGGAGGCGATTGGCGTTCTCGTACGGACGGGACCAATCAGTGCGGCCGCTCTGGCGCGCCCCAAATGATGACGGATGCGTCGGTCCATGAGCGAGACAAGGCCATGAAGATCATCAGCGCCACGGGTCTGGTTGCGGAGCGCGATTGCCAGCGTCGCAAGCGGGGTTTTCAAGCCGTGTGCCAGGTCCGAAACATGCCTGCGTGCCCGCTCCAGATTGGCAGCATTTTGGACAAAGAGCGCGTTGAGCTCATCGGTCAGCTGCACTTCCCGCGGCTGGGCGTCCGGGACACGATCGCGAAGACCCGATCTCTGAAGCTTATCATCTATTCGCCGGCCTGAATGGCATTGCGGCCCGCCAATCCAAGCATCCAGCATAATTCATCACGAGCTCGGACGTCGCGTGTGCGAAGGTCCCCTTGCGCCAACAAACGGTCGTTCGTGGATTTAGGCGCTTGTGGAAGAACCAGGCCGGTGGCCGAGCCGCAGCCCCAATGGTCCCTCGCGGATCCACCGCCCGCGGCACGAGACCCGCCCGATGCTGTATAGGATCGGGCAAGGTAGCTCAGCGGGTCAAGGTGCTGGAATGCTGGCGCCATCAGAGGGAAAGGCCCATTCCCCGAAGCTCGAAGAGCACGAGGCATCGAACGTCACCATCCCCCTGCTTCGTCCGGCCGGTCCGAAACGAATCGTCCTCGAAGCCTATTTGGCTGTTCTGGCCCTATTGACGGGCAAGAAAGACAAGGTCGCGGCCTAACCGTCCCTAAGCTTTGGTCTCGACCAGACCGTTCATTCGTCGCCGATGTAAATCGCGTGACGCGCCAAGATATCGGCGCAGGGTGAAAGGGCTTGGCGAGGGCAGTCCAATACCGAGATGGTGGAGCCGGGTTCTGACCGGACTTTCCGCCGGCCCATGGCGCGGCCGCTCACTTACCGCGTGGTATCTCACGGTATCGATACGGCAAGCATCGCCGTCAAGATGTTCTGGATGGCACTGTCAGAAAAGCCAGACGCACGCCGCGATGATTGCGAAAATTCCAAGCGCCAACACGGCGGTATCCGCAATGACGCCAATGATCAGCTCACCCCACGGCAGTAAGAGCCGTGCCATAGCCACCAACGCAATCATGGGGAGCAACGCTTCGCTAGACGGACAGACGGGGAATTGCCTTCCGGCAATGTCAAGTTGTACTGTTCCGGTATTATTACGGTGCCGTCAAGATTCCTCCGCAGAAAGATCGCGGTTGTCTCATTTTAGACAGCACGGTGCCGCGCTTCATGTTTGTCGCCATCAGAAGGACGCCGCGCAGACCGCGTTTTGCCTGTTATGTTTGCACATTCACATACCTCTGAGGAATATTTTACCGTCCGATAACGCCCATCGACGTTGTGTCAGTGGTACTTCCCTTTTGAGCTAGTCAGCTCGTTGTTAACCGGGAGCAGTTGATCGGGATGTTTCGCGTCGGCGAGGTGGGGCGGGCCATTTCGAGCAGGACCACTTTATCAAGCAGATCCTGCGCGCTTTGGTATCACGCGCAACGTTGCGCAAGGGAGACCACAACGGCACGCAATATGCGCGTCCAGCTGACGCCGTAACAAAACGCGCTGTTGCCGACGGGGCGGGGCGTTTCGCGTCCCGACATCACGACTCGCCTCCGGGACAACGAAATCGAGATGGCCACCAGCGATCCGACTGCTCGTGGATCGCACCGCGCTTCAATGAGATCGAGGCAAGGAACGGGTGGCATTAATGTAACAAGTGTTGGGGGCAGGGAGCACCAAAACAAATGAGTTGCTGGATGTGGTAGAAAGTTTCAAGAGCGGGCAGACAGTTCAGTCTCGAATGCCCCTTCCCAAAGTGTTTTTAGAACCGGAGCAGCGCGAAGGCCAACCCAGCCGAACACAAACATCGAGCAGCTGATTGCCGCAGCCGACGACAAGGCTGCGATCGATTTCAGCACTCGCATGGATAGATCCCCCATGACCGAACTCTACCCGGGGGTTTGTCCTCAATAAACGGCGAGAGCTCGCGTCGATGAACAAAGGGATTGTGGCCCGCAAAAGCCCGTAAGACTCCGGGCTTGTGGGAGGGATGCAAAAGGCAGATGCCATCGCGCAGGTTGAGGCACCAGAATGGAGGCCGCGTGATTAAGCATCATCGTATCCAGAGCCAAGATATCCTTCGCCTGCGGCGGGATCACAGAGCCAGGGTTTGCCACTATGGCCTGTTCGACAGCGCCGGTTGCGCCCAAGTCCTGCACCTGCTCCACCCTCCCGGCCTCGATGATGCTCCACGCCTGGACAGCGCCGCCACCTTGAAAGCAACGGTCGGCGCACACGGCGTTTAACGCGCGAATTTTCGAGAGGGCATCGAGACTCTTCAATTGAATATCGCGATCGATGCAAGCAGCTTTCGTTACGCGCTGCGACTGGGAAAAACTCCAGTTCATTGCTTGCGCGTGCGACTGAGAATATCGTCACTGACGGATCTGGGGGACTAACGATGCAGTCGGAGGGTAAAAAGTCTCTTCGTGCGATTGCGGACGAAGCCTTCCATGTGAAGCTCGGTCCGCTGCCGGCTTTCCCGCCGAATCCGGCGGAGACCGGGCAGGTCTAGCCCGCGGCGCCAAGCGGAAAAGATCATGAACACGCCAAACGGCAATGCGACGGCATTTGATCGCGACTTGGCGCAGATCTAAATAGAACACAAGACTTGCATCATGCTGCGGCTGCGTTTGTTTTTCGAATCTTTCAACGCGTGAGCCGATTACTCGCGGCGGATCAATGTTCAAGCTCTCACCTCACACATCACCCTCCCCCGCACCGCACGTATTTTTCGTCAGCCCTCGACATCTAAAAATGATACTGTAACTCGTGGCGCCTACTCCGCTTCCGCTGCAGCCGTAAGGCTCACCTGACCCTTCCTCTATTTGTGGAACCCGGGGGCATCGCGGCCCTTTGGAGCGCTCATGGAGTTTAGCATCGCGATTGCGAAGCGCTCTTCTGCCAAACGCTTCTCGATGAACTCCTGTTCGACATCGCTGAGGTTGGTCTTGAGCAAGTTCTGATAGTGGCCAATGTTTGCTTGGTGCGTGCGCAAACGGGCAAGTCTTTCGTCCATAACTCTCCCCAGATGTCTTGTTTTGATTTGCCCTTCGCCTGAAGGCGTAAGGTTGCGCGTTTTTGACAGGTAGCGCTGAATGCGATCACGTCAAGCCAGATCAAGACTCCGGATCTGTTCAAATATTCCGCCTGCCGTCGATACAACAAAAAATGAACGAGGCGGAACCCCTCCGGCTTCCTGATCGATCGATATGATCGAGGATGCGCGAATCAGACTTTACTAGCACTTATTCTGGCGAGGTTTCACCAGGGCTGCCTTCGGATGAGGGAAGCCAACTGTGGCTGAAACTCGTGAACTGGCGCATGGCGCCTTTCGTTAGTTTCGCCGAATACGCGCCGGAGCCGAATTCCGAAACCGAGACGAAGGATGCGCGTTCAACGACGATCAGCTGTTGTGGGACTTCGCCAGCAGCCTGCATCTAGGTCAAGAGGGGACCGCGGCATGAAATCGAAGCCGCTGCCCGCCCCTTATCTGGTCCATGGCTTCCTGAACACGACAGCGAATGCGACCGTCGAATCGCTCCATCCGAAAGCCATGCCGGCAGTCATTACGACCGATGAAGAGCGCGACGTCTGCATACGTGCGCCGAGGTACGAGGCCACGGACACTGCAGCGGCTGTTGCCCAATAGCGCGCCGAAAATTGTGGCGCACGACGGTAGACAAGGAAGATCGTCCCGCGCCTGAAGTCTGCTGGGCTTTCCCCAGGTCCATTTATCCCTGCCCCGATCAACAGACATCAACAGACCTGCCCGACCAGTCCGGTTCGGGCAAAATAATGGAAGTCACGGCTCTACTGGTCGCGGCGCGTACCGCGAACGATGTTGGGGCTTTTGATACGGCCTAAATTTCACGTCAAGGCGAAAAGGGAGCTGCTTTCCAAAGTACGATTGCTCACGAACGTCCTAGGGCCTGTCTTCAGTTAGGGGATTCCCAAATCAGTTTTTGAATGATTCATAGGCGGTCGGCCTGAGGGGGGCCGACCGATGCGACGTTTTGCGTTACGCGACGATCAATGGGAGCGGATC
>NZ_JBAURI010001125.1:0-1664 GCF_049581145.1 Bradyrhizobium sp. | reverse complement strand
GGCTCAGGGAACGTGAAGGGCGAGGGGGCTTTTTTACAACGCCACAGCAGGAACTCAGCTCAACATTCAGTTCGGCAACGGGGGCCAGGGATGAGGGATGCGAGGATCGAGGGAAGGTGTGACAGTTCTCGCGGTGGCGGGAGGTGGAGAATCCCGGCATACGGGTGGGCTTCGATTCTGAGCATGCTGTTGGGTTTTCTCAGCGTTGATTCGGCGGCGGCGCAGGCGAAGGCGAGGAATGTGCTGGTGGTGTTCAGTGCCGCTGAGCACGACTCTGAGTCTCTGGACATCGTGGAACGGACGATCCGGACGCGCGTTCCGGGCGAGGTCAACTTCTACACGGCTTCCATCGATTACCAGCGCTTCGGTGATGAATCGTACCGGGAGAGCCTTGCGGAGACGTTTCGTCGCGAGTACCGAGGGGTGAAGCCGGACGTGGTGATTGCCATGGCAATTGAGGCGCTGGAGTTCACGACGGAGTACCGCCGCCGGATATTTCCTGGCGCGCCCATCGTCTTCACGGGGGTCACGGCGAGCGAATTAGATGGAAAGAAGATGCCGCCGGGAGTGACCGGGGTGGAAGGTTCGGTTGGACTGCGGGACACGGTCGATCTGGCGCTTCGTCTTGAGCCGGATACAAAGGCTGTTGCGGTGATCGATGCCGGCCAAAATTTCTGGTGGACGATTGCACACTCCGAACTCATGCGGTACCAGGGCAGGGTGAGAGAGGTCGACATTCTTGGGCCGCCCAGTGCGGGGATGCTTCAGAGCGTTGCTGCGCTTCCTCCGCATACCGTGATTCTGTTTCAGCTTGCGCCACAGAGCTCGACGGATCCGGCCGTTACTGCGTCGGATGTGCTTGCCCTGGCGGCACAACACCTGCCAACCTATTCCGCGTGGCCGAACCTTTGTCTGAATCAGGGTTGCATTGGCGGGGCATTTCCTGACACCAACGAGATGATGCGGCGGACGGGGGAGATGGCAGCGAGAGCGGCGTTAGGTACACCGCCTGAAGACATTCCCATTGCGACGGGGCCTGACTTTAAGGTGGAGGTAGACTGGCGCGCGCTGCATCGCTGGCATGTTGCGGAGTCACGGTTGCCGCCGGGTAGTGTGATTCTGTATCGGCCGCCTTCGTTGTGGCAACAACATCGGTATACCGTGATTGCGGCCATCGCGGTGATTGTTGTTTTGCTTCTGCTGATCGCTGGGTTGTTGTGGCAACGGGCGCGAGAACGAAAAGCAGAGGCCGCGCTGCGGGAGAGCGAAAAGCGTTTCCGTGTGATGGTCGATACGACACCGTCGCTGGTGTGGATGAGCGATGCGAAGGGCAGGGTGACGTATCTGAACGACCGTCGGGTGGCTTTTACGGGAGCGGGTCCGAGGGCGGGCTATGGCCATACGTGGGCATCGTACGTTCATCCTGACGACCTGGAGGGTGTGTTGGACGTGGTCTCAAGGGCATTGAAGACGCACCGGCCGTATTCGACCGAGTACCGGCTTCGCCGCAGCGATGGAGCGTATCGATGGATGCTGGACGTGGCGTCTCCGCGGGTGAACGGGGATGGGACGTTTGCGGGGTTCATCGGATCGGCCATCGATACGACCGATCAGAAGCTGGCGCAGCAGGCGCTGCAAAAGGTGAGCGGCCAGCTGATTGAAGC
>NZ_JBAURI010001124.1:0-5789 GCF_049581145.1 Bradyrhizobium sp. | reverse complement strand
TGCAGATGGTGTTCAGCGAGGACATGCAGGACGCGTTCTGCCGGGCGCTGAACGACTGGCTCGCCGGGGAATGGCTCGACCGGGAGCCCCGGCTGCGCGGCTCCATCGTGATCCCCACCCAGAGCGTGGACAAATCGGTCGCGGAAATCGAACGCTGCGCCGCCGACCCGCGCTTTGTCCAGGTGCTGATGCTGGTGATGGGCGACATGCCGCTCGGCAAGCGCGCCTACTGGCCGATCTATGAAGCGGCCGAGCGGCTGGGCCTTGCCGTCGGCATCCATGCCGGCTCGAGTTATCACAACCCGCCGACGTCGATCGGCTGGGGTTCCTACCACATCGAGGATTATGTCGCGCAGGCCCAGGCGTTCCAGACCCAACTGACCAGCCTGATCGTGGAAGGCGTGTTCGCGCGGCATCCAGAGCTGAAGATGGTGATGCTGGAAAGCGGCTTCACCTGGCTTGCGCCCTATCTGTGGCGGCTGCACAAGTTCTGGCGCGGCATCCGCATGGAAACGCCGTGGGTCGATCGCGCGCCGCTCGAGATTGTGCGCAGCAACATCCGTTTCTCGCTGCAGCCCGTCGATGCGCCGCCGGATCCGCAAATGTTAAATCGCCTGTTCGACCATATGCAGTCCGACGAATTGATCCTATTCTCGACCGATTATCCGCACTGGCAATTCGAGGGCGAACAGGCCCTGCCGGACGGGTTGTCGGGCGATCTCGTGCGCAAGATCATGATCGACAACCCCTTTGCGACTTACGGCCGATTGAACAAGGCTGACGCGCTCAAGGAGATGACGCCATGAACATCAGGGTCAGTGGCCTCGCCGATAAGGCATCCGCCATCGGTGCCAAGACAGCGATCGCCGATTGCGACATCCATCCTGCGCGCGCGACCAGGACCGAGTTGTATCCGTATCTCGCCAAACGCTGGCACGAGCATCTCGAAAGCTACGACAGGCATCCCTATCAGGGCATGATGGAAGGCCCGCCATACCCCAAGGCGCAGCCGAATGCCTCGCGGCGCGACGCCTATCCGCCGGAAGGCGGGCCGCAGGGCTCTTCGCTCTCGTTCATGCAGCAGCAGCACCTTGATCCCAACAATGTCGTGCTCGGCGTGCTCAATCCGCTCCAGACCGGGCAGGGCATCCGCAATCATGATCTCGCTGCCGCGCTCTGTTCGGCGATCAACGACTGGCAGATCGAGAAGTGGACGTCGAAGGATTTGCGGCTGAAGGGCTCCATCATCGTCGGCAATGAAGATGGCCCGAGCGCGGCCGCCGAAATCCGCAAGCGCGCCGGCGACAGGAATTTCGTGCAGGTTCTGCTGCTCAGCCGCAACGTCGAGCCGCTCGGGCAGCGCCGCTACTGGCCGATCTATCAAGCGGCGGAGGAGGCCGGGCTGCCGGTCGGTATCCATGCGTTCGGCTTTGGCGGCAATCCGATCACGGCGTCCGGTTGGCCGAGTTTCTATATCGAGGAGATGGTCGGTCATGCGCAATGCCAGCAGACCGCGCTCGCCAGCCTGGTGCTGGAAGGCGTGTTCGAGCGCTTCCCGAAACTGAAGATGATCATGATCGAGGCCGGTTTCGGCTGGGCGCCGTCGCTGGCCTGGCGGCTCGATCGCTGCTGGCGGCGGCTCGGAAGCGAGGTGCCGCACGTCAAGCGTCCGCCGTCGGAGTATATCCGTGATCATATCTTCTGGACCACGCAACCGATGGAAGATCCGGAGCGGCGCGATCATCTGTTTGACGTGATCGACTGGATCGGCTGGGACAAGCTGCTGTTTGCGACCGACTATCCGCACTGGGATTACGACGACCCGTCGCGGGTGCTGCCGCCCGGCGTCTCCGAAGCCAACCGCGACGCCTTCTATCTCGGCAATGCGCGGAAGGTTTACGGCATCGCATGATCCGGAAGAGTGAGAGCCGGTTTTCCGCACGAGATCATGCGAAGCAACCAGCATGACACGGCATGTCATTGCCCCCGTGGATGAACTGCCGCCGGGCACGCGCAAGTTCCTCACCATCGACGCGCGCCCGATCGCGATCTTCAACATCAACGGCGAGTTCTTCGGCCTGCTGAACCGCTGTCCGCATCAGGGCGCGGCGCTGTGTGAAGGCCCACTGATCGGGCTCGCGCAATCCAGCGATCCCGGTGCGATCGAATATACAAAACTCGGCGAAATCATCCGCTGTCCCTGGCACGGCTGGGAATTCGATGTCCGCACCGGCCAGTCCTACTGCGACCCCAGGCGGTTCCGCGCCAAGGCCTATCCGGTCAATGTCGAGCCCGGCGCCGCCGTGATGCAGGGGCCGTATGTGGCGGAAACCATCAAGGTCGCAGTCGACAACGATTACGTGGTAGTAGATCTGTAGGATGGGCAAGGGCGCCCGTGCGCCGTGCCCACCATCCATTTCGCATCGTCATCTTGAAGTGGTCGGCAAGCTGCGCTTTGCCCACCCTGCGAATCGATTCCGCTCACGAACGATGATCACACGTGCCCCATCATCCGCCGTTCCCTTGCATAGCGCAGCAGCGCGACGAAGCGGTAGAGGCCGTGCACGAACTTGCCGTAGGGCAGCGTGATGAACAGCGCGAAGACGAAACCGAGATGCAGCGCCAGCAAAGGCCCCATCGCGGCGGTGTCGCGCAGCACGAGCAGCGCGAGGCCGGTCGCACTGGTCAATAGCAGCATCAGGATGAAGGCCGCGTCCATGCCGGTGCGCGCGACATCCGTCAGCACGGGATCGCGCTGCCATTTCGCCACGAGTAGCCCGATCGGTCCAATCATGAGCCCGATGCCCCCGAGCGTGCCGAGCACGACCGGCAGGTCCCACCACGCGTAGGGCGCCTCGCGCGCCAGCAGATAATGATACAGCGTCGCGATGCAGGTCGCGGCGAAACAGAGCAGGAAGCCGTAGAATGTCAGGTGATGAAAGATCTTGCGCCGGTCGGTCGGCTGGTCGTCCTTGTTGAAGCAGCCGACCCCGCCGCCGTCGAGATAGCGCAGGCTGCCCGCGTCCTTGGTCGCCTGCCAGAGCGACGGCGCATCGCTGCGCTGGCCTACGGGTTCACCGATGTCGCGCCAGAACGCGCGCATGCTGAGCCCAAGCGCCAGGATCGCGTAGAGGAACGCGACGCCGAACAGCACGACCAGCGCGTTATGCGGCATCAGCGCATAGAACGCGCCGGGTCCGGTATGAATGCCGAACAGCACCTGGTGGTCGAGGAATGCCGCAAAGCCAACGATGAATGCAGCGACGCTGAACGCCGCGATCAGGCTGACCGCAAGCCCGTTGCGCGCGAACAGGCCGGAGAAAGCCCGTGGCCAAGCATAGGCGGCATAGGAGTCGGCGCGCGCGACGGCCAGCGTCTTCGGCACATTGACGTCGAATTCATGCGGCGGCGAGAACTGGCAGTCGGTGTAGCAGGCGCCGCAGGCGTGGCAGAGATTGGCGAGATAATTCAGGTCGCCGTCGGAAAAGGCGCGGCGCATCTCCATCGCCGGAAACACCGCGCACAGCCCCTCGCAATAGCGGCAGGAATTGCAGACCGTCATCAGACGGTCGGCCTCGGTCAAGATTCTAGTTCCGCGCATTTTTCGCCGCTTCCCGTCCCGCGATGCGCCCGAACACGCTGCCGATGGTCATGCCGATGCCGGCCGCATAGCCCTTGCCGAGCACATTGCCGGCCATGATCTCGCCGGCCGCGAACATGTTGGCTGAGGGCTTGCCGTCATTCATCAGGATCCGCGTCTGTTTGTTCACGCGGGTGCCGAGATAGGTGAAGGTGATGCCGGGCCGCACCGGATAGGCCAGATAAGGCGGAGTGTCGATTCTGCGAGCCCAATGGGTCTTTGGCGGCGTCAAGCCCTCGGTCTTGCAGTCGTCCAGAATGGTGTGATCGAACGTGCCGGGCCGCACCGCGGCGTTGAAATCGGCCACCGTCTTTTCCAGCGCCGCCGGATCGAGCTCGAGCAAGCCTGCGAGCTCGGCGATGGTCGGCGCGCCGATCGGCGGAAACAGCGTCGGCATGAAGCTCGTGACCACCGTCGAATCGAAGATGATATAGGCGATCTGGTCGGGCTGGGCCGCGACCAGCCGGCCCCAGATCGCGTAGCGCTTTGGCCAGATGTCCTCGCCCTCGTCATAGAAGCGCGCGGCGTGCTTGTTGACGACGATGCCGAACACCACGGAATCATGCCGCGTGATGATGCCGCCGTCGAATTTCGGCGCGCGGGCGTCAATCGCGACCGCGTGGCACTGGGTGGGGTCACCGATCTCCTGCACGCCCTTGGCGAGCAGCATCTTCAGGATCGAGCCGCGATTATAGGGCGTCCCGCGGATCAGGAAATTGTCGGCGGCCTCGCCCCAATATTGTTTCAGCCATTCGATATTGGCTTCGAATCCGCCGGCCGCCGCAACCAGGGTTGACGCGCGGACGGAGACATCCGCGCCATTGTGCTGCAGCGCGGCCGATAGAAACATGCCGTCCTCGATCTCGAGCTCCTTCACCTCGGCGTCATAGAAAATGTCGACGCCGAGCGCTTCGGCGGTCCGGTAGAGCGCGTTGAGCATGGCGCGGCCACCGCCGAGGAAGAAGGAGTTGGTGCGGCCGAGGCTCAGCGTGCCGCCGAGCGACGGCTGCCAGCGCACGCCCTGCTCGACGATCCAGTTCAGGATGTCCTTGGATTCCCGGATCATGTGGCGCGCCAGCTCTTCGTCGGTCTGGCCACCGGTGACGCGCAGCAGATCCTCCCAGAATTCCTCTTCGGTATAGGGCCCGGTCAGGATGTCGGTCGCCGCATCATGGGCGCAGCGCATATTGCGCGTATGCCTTGTATTGCCGCCGCGATAGAACTTTGGCGCGCTCTCCAGCACCAGCACCGACGCGCCGGCGCGCCGCGCGCTGATGGCCGCGCATAACGCGGCATTGCCGCCGCCGATCACCAGCACGTCGTGGTGCCGGCTCAACCGCACATCCGTTTTGGCGTTCCTAACGTCCATTCCAGGTCCCGTTCAATCCACGCAAGGCAACCTCGTCTGGCCGCTCGACCGTGAGGCGGTTGCTGCCCATCCGATCTATTTTCCGGTTCCGCGGGACGAGCGCATCGCGGCTGGCTGATGAGCAACCGGTGATGAATTCGAAATCCGCTCGATCAGCTCGGTCGGCCCTCCGAGCGATGACGTCAAGCGGATGGCCGCCTTCAGCAGCAGGGCAGACATGGTCCCGATATTCTCCCTGGTGAAACGCAGCTTGGGCCCGGAGAGCGACAACGCGCCCGCAAGTTTGCGGTCCGGTCCGAATATCGGACAAGCCATGCCGGCGCAATCGGGATCGCGCTCTCCAAAGGAGGTCGCTATGCAATCCGCGCGGATCTTGTCGAACGGCTTGCCTTTTTCGCCATCGAATGCCAGCAGGACCTTGCCGGCGGCGCCGTGGTCGAGCGGCAACAGCATCCCGGCCTCGACGCGGTCCAGCGTGGAATGCTGAGAATCGACGCGGAATATGCAGAGCCGTCGTCGCGCGTCGTGCCTGACGTGAAACGACGAACTCTCGGTCCCCGCGGCAACCAGTTGCCGCAGCACCGGCATCACATGGTCATGCAAATTGTTGGCACGCTGGTAGACCGCGCCTAGCCGAAATGGGGTGGGGCCAAGATGGTAACGGCCATCGGAGAGCTGGGCCAGGTAGCCGTACTCCTGAAGCGAGGCCATCAGCCGCAACAGGGTGCTCTTGTATAGGCCCGTGCGCCGAGCGAGTTCGGCCAGCGAGAGGGGTAAAGG
>NZ_JBAURI010001123.1:0-5702 GCF_049581145.1 Bradyrhizobium sp. | reverse complement strand
CAGCGGCAGGAACGGCGCTTGGCGCCGATTGCACCGCCGCAGCCTCGGCGGCGCGGGAATTGGCACGGCGGAAGGCATCGCTGGCACGCGGCGCGCCTCCGCTATTGGCCCGTGAAGCTTCGCGGGCGCGCTGGGCGGCCTCCGATTCGACCTTGCGCACGGCCTCCTCGAGCGCCAGCCGCTCGCGGGTGATCTCTGATTCGCTCAGGGGCGGTTGCACGCTGCGCAATTGCGCGATCAGCGCGGCGCGTGCCCGCTCGTACAGCGCACGCCTGCTCTCGCCGGGAGCACTGGGGTCCAGTCCGGATATGGCGCGGGCGATCAACGGATAGTAATCAGCCATTTGAACTCAACTGTGCGCGCTTCGCTGTAGAATTTCGTTAAGCCTCGAACGGGTTCTGAACCAGGATAGTATCCTCGCGTTCCGGGCTGGTGGAAAGCAAGGCGATTGGGCAACCCACCAATTCTTCCACACGACGGACATATTTGATGGCCTGGGCGGGCAAATCCGCCCAGGAACGGGCATGAGCGGTCGGCTGCTTCCACCCCTCGATGGTCTCATAAATCGGCACCACGCGCGCCTGCGCTCCCTCGCCGGCCGGTAGATGGTCGATTTCCTGTCCGTCCAGCCGATAGCCGGTGCAGACCTCGATTGAATCGAAACCGTCGAGAATATCAAGTTTGGTCAGCGCCAGCCCGTTGATGCCGCAGGTCCGCACGGTCTGGCGCACCAGCGCGGCGTCGAACCAGCCGACGCGCCGCTTGCGCCCGGTATTGACCCCGAACTCCCGGCCTCGGCGGCCGATCTCCTCGCCGATTTCGTCATGCAATTCGGTCGGAAACGGTCCCTGGCCGACCCGCGTGGTATAGGCCTTGCAAATTCCCAGCACATATCCGACGCCGCCCGGGCCCATGCCGGTGCCGGTCGCCGCCTGCGCCGCGACGGTGTTGGACGAGGTGACGTAAGGATAGGTGCCGTGGTCAACGTCAAGCAGCGCACCCTGCGCGCCTTCGAACAAAATGCGCTTGCCCTCGCGGCGCTTCGCATCCAGCAGCCGCCAGACCGTTTCCGCGTAAGGCAGCACCTTCGGGGCCAATGCCTTCAGCTCGCGCAGAATTGCTGCCGCATCGATTTCGGTGAGCCGCAAGCCGCGCCGCAGCGCATTGTGATGCGTCAGCAGGCGATCGATCTTGTGCGGCAGCGTGTCGAGATCGGCCAGATCCATCAGCCGGATCGCACGGCGACCGACCTTGTCCTCGTAGGCCGGTCCGATACCGCGCCGTGTCGTGCCGATCGCGGTTCCCGCGTTGGACGATTCCCGCAGCGCATCGAGCTCGCGATGCAGCGGCAGGATCAGCGTGACATTCTCGGCGACCCGCAGGTTTTGCGGGCTGACAGCAACGCCCTGGGCCTTGAGCTTTTCCACCTCGTCGAGGAAAGCCTGGCAATCGAACACCACGCCGTTGCCGATGACCGCCAATTTGGAAGGCCGCAGCACGCCGGACGGCAATAGCGCGAGCTTGTAGGTTTCGCCGTTGATGACGAGGGTGTGGCCGGCATTGTGGCCGCCCTGAAAACGCACGACGATGTCGGCCTGTTCCGACAACCAATCGACGATCTTGCCCTTTCCTTCGTCGCCCCACTGGGCGCCGACGACGACGACATTGGCCATTCGCGGGTTTTCCCTCTGCAGCCTTCCATCACACGAGCATGATCGTTACGCAAAACCGGCTCGCCCCCTTGGATCTGCTCCGCGGGCGCGCTTTTCCCAAAATCATGCGCCCGGCTTGAGGCACGGCCGGGCCGCTCGCATGCGAGGCATCCAACCGGATAAAGGAAGCGGCCGAACTAGGCAAGCTAGAAGGGTACTCCGTGACCTGCCCGAGGTGACATCAACCCCTTGATATCCCCGTGAGATTTATGTCTGGACAGATCCGATCGCGGGGCCTTTGGGCTGGAATAGCGGACGGTTGGCTTGCGACAAGCGTCCTCCCCACCATTGATGGTATTTCGCGCTTCAATCCCCCGAGGGCGTTCGCCGCGGCGGGTTAGCCAGGGCTAGCCATCGAAGCGTCGCTGCACGAGATCGACGGGCTCGATGCTCCGACCCGAAAGGAACCGATCCCGCGCCCTGCGACTCGATCGGGACATCCCGTTCGTGATGCGCGCGCCGACCATGGCAAATTCTCTACGATGCCCAACAGGCCCTTGATCCTGCTCAACGCCTGCCGCCAACGGCCGGAAGATTGTGGCTGAACGCGCAGTTCAAGGAGAATTGTCATGACCGCGATCGACGCGTCGGCAAAACCTGCGGGCGCCAAACCACCACTGTCGGCGCCGAAGACCTGGTTGCGCACGAACTGGGGCCTGCTGATCGCGCTCGCGGCCCTCGTCGCGGTGATATGGCTGCCGACGCCGGAAGGACTTGCGATCGCCGGCCAGCGCATGCTGGCGGTGCTGGCCTTTGCGGTCATCGTCTGGATGACGGAGGCGTTGGACTATGCCGTTTCCGCGATCGTCATCGCCGCCTTGATGGCCTTTCTGCTCGGCCTGTCGCCAGATCCGAACAACCCCAGCGTGCTGTTCGGCACCAGCGCGGGCCTCGGCCTCGCATTCTCCGGCTTTGCCAATACCGCGCTGGCGCTGGTCGCCTCCGCGCTGTTTCTGGCCGCCGCGATGACCGCAACCGGCCTCGACAAGCGCATCGCGCTTGCGATCCTGTCCCGCGTCGGGAGCGAGGTTCACCACGTCGTGATCGGCGCCATCCTGGTCGGCTTCGTGATGGCGTTCCTGGTGCCTTCCACCACCGCACGCGTCGCCTGCCTGGTGCCGATCACGCTCGGCATCATCGCGGCCTTCGGCGTCAACAAGCGCGGCGCCTTCGCCGGCATGCTGATGATCACGACGGTGCAGACCGCCAGCATCTGGAACGTCGGCATCAAGACGGCATCGGCCCAGAACATGGTCGCGGCCGGCTTTATCGAGAAAACCCTGCACCAATCCATCACCTGGCTGGACTGGTTCATCGCCGCCGCGCCGTTCGGCATCCTGATGTCGATCGCGCTCTACTTCGTGATGACGCGCATGATGCCGTCGGAAGTCGCCGATATTCCCGGCGGCCGCGCAGCGATCAGGACGTCGCTGGCAGCACTTGGTCCAATGAAGACCTCGGAGAAGAAGCTGCTGGCGATCTCGCTGACGCTGCTGGCATTCTGGTCCACCGAAGGCGTGTTGCATCATTTTGACACCTCGACGACCACCATCGCCGCGGTCGCGCTGATGTTCCTGCCCGGCATCGGCATCATGAGCTGGAAGGACGCGCAGCCCCGGATTCCCTGGGGCACGGTGGTGCTGTTTGGCATCGGCATCAGCGTCGGCACCGCGCTGTTGCAGACCAAGGGTGCCGCTTGGCTCGCCAATCTCGCGGTGACCGAGTTCGGCCTGAAATACGCTACCGCGTTCTTCATTCTCGCTGCGATGACGCTGTTCCTGACCCTGATCCATCTCGGCTTCGCCAGCGCCACCGCACTCGCCTCAGCGATGATCCCGATCGTCATCGCGGTGCTGCAGAATGTCGCTACGCCAGGCATCAATATCGTCGGAATGACCATGTTGTTGCAGTTCGTTGTGTCGTTCGGCTTCATCCTGGTGGTGAACGCGCCGCAGAGCATGCTGGCCTACGGCACCGACACCTTCGAAGCGCGCGATTTCGTGCGCACCGGCCTGGTGCTCAGCATCGTCGCGGTTGCATTGGTGATGCTGCTCGGCTCGACCTATTGGCACTGGCTCGGCTACGTCTGAGCGGACCAAGCTCCTCAGGCCCGCAATTCGCCGATGCCGTGGCGCTCGACGAAACCCGCCGGGCGTGTCAAAATTGCAAAGGCGAGGCAGAGCGGTGCGACCGCGGCAAGCAGCGCCGCGCCCGCGATCAAGGCTGCTACGGGCGATGCCCAGGCGTCCTGCAGCCGGCCCGCGACCAGCGGCCCGACGGCCATGAGAACGTAGAAGCAGGTATAGAACACGCCGAAGCCGAACGAGCGATGGCGCGGATTGAGTATACCGGCCGGAAGCGACAGCATGGCCCCGGACAACGGACCGACGGCGACGCCGAACAGCAGACAGGACGTCGTCGGGCCGATGCCCACAACGAATTGCATCAGCGCAAAAGCTCCGATCAGCGCGCAGACGACGATCGCGGCCACCGGCCTCCCGAGCCGATGCACGAGATATCCGCCCGACGGTATCGCCACGATCGTGAGCCAGACGGCCAAGCTGGTCAGCGACGCAGCCGCGGTCGGCGCGATGCCGCGCGCTGTCATCAGCAACGGCGCATAGCTGAAGAACAGGATGCAGGCGAGATTCATCGCGCCCCAGGCGATGCCCGCGACCGTGATCGGAAGCAGGATGGCCGCGGGAAGTTTTTCGCGCGGCACCGCGGCCGGCTTTTCCGATGCCGCGGGCTCCGCGACGACGGCGAATGCGCACAGCGCCGCACCGGCGCAGAACCCTCCAGACAGCATCACCGCGGGCCAGCCCCAGACTTGTGCAATGAAGGCCTGGCTCGGCAAGGCCAGCATCGCTCCAAACGGCCAGCTCAGCTGCAGCAGCGACATGGCGACAACGATCTCGCGGCCATCGAACCAGTCCGTCGTCATTTTGGTTGCAACCAGCACGACGATGGTCGCCCCCACACCTCCGAGCGTGCGCGCGACCAGCGCGGTTGTGAAGCCGCCCGCGTGAGCCAATACGAGCCCCGACACCAGCATCAGCGCGAGGCCGACGACGCCGAGCGTCTTCTCGCGAAAACGCTCGCCCAACAGCCCCGCCGGGAACGCAACGACAATGCCGGGCAGCAGATACGCGCCGATCAGCATGCCGAGCTGGGAATAATCCAGGCCCAGATCCCGCATCAGCAGCTTGGCCGCCGATCCGACCGCCTGGAACTGGAATCCCGTCGCCGCGCGCGCCGCGAACAACACTGCGAGAATCAACCACCTGCGGCGCACGCAATCCTCCATTGGCCAGAGCATGATCCGGAAAGGCATGCCCTCGGGCTACGACCCGATGGGTGCGCAGCGGTTTTCCCTCGCGACAAACCCCGCACGGGTTTTCCGCGGAGATCATTGCTCAATCAGAAACCTGGAGCGCGATAACTGTTCAACCCGATCGCACCGCGCTCTAGTCCGCCCTCTTGTCTTCAACCGGGTCTACTGTCAGCGCATTGCAAAATTCCAAAAGCTCATCTTCGGAAATATCATGAAGCGTCAGGCGAATCTGCATGATCGCCAGTTCGATCAGATGGCCGGCAAACGAAGCGCCCGCTGAGACAGCGATATGACGCTGCTCCACGAGTTGCGGAATCAGGTTGCGAAGCCTGCGGGCACTGAACTCATCCATAGCGATGCCCTTTGGAGGCCCGCTGCGACGTCGCGAGCAGCCAGTGGCGCGTGGCGGCAACGTCGGCGAACAATTCGATGGCTTTCGCCGTCACAAGGTGCACCGAGCGCGCGTCGGCATCGGGCCTGCGGCGGCTGACCGACGCGTCGCTCAGGAACGTCACGTGGTGGCCGCGATGTGCGGCGTCGATGGCGGTCGCCAGGCACGTCTGATCGGCGACGAGCCCCGCGATCGCGAAACTACCGACCCTCGACACGACATCATCGAACAGCTGACTGGTGTAGCAGGACGGCTGCCGCCGTTC
>NZ_JBAURI010001122.1:0-3526 GCF_049581145.1 Bradyrhizobium sp. | reverse complement strand
GCCCCGGCTTGAGCGGCCGCGCCCCGCGCATCCAGACGTTGCGCAGTCCCTTTTTCAGCAGAACCGTGGTGATGGTCGCGGTGGAGACGCGCGACAGCGTGGCGATCGCTTCAGGGGTCAGGGACATCGACAATTGGGCTCCGATTGCGGACGAATTGAAATAGCGGGCGCATCTTGCGGGGCGCGTTCCTCGCGTCAAGGGCTGGATGGCCTCGACCGATCACAACATCTTATCGTTGGGATGCGGTTTAATTTATTGAAGTTACAGGGCATTTGCGCGCGTTCGAAAACAGGCTAGCGTGCCGCGCGTGACGAATGACGAGGCCATGGCAGCCAATCCAGCCCCACCCCGCCTGCTGCCGAGTGGCGATAGCGCCATCACGGTGGAATTTGCCCGCGAGATCGACGATGCCGCCAACCAGCGCGTGCTGGCGCTTGATCGCCTCCTGGCCGAAGCGCCTATCGAGGGCGTCACCGAGACCGTGCCGACCTATCGGTCGCTCCTGGTGCATTACGATCCCTGTCGGATCGATTTCGACAGACTCGGCGAGAAGCTGCTGACGCTGGCGCGACTGCCTGCTCCGCCCATGACCACGGCGCGGCGCTGGCGCATCCCGGTCGCCTATGGCGGCGAGAACGGCATCGATCTCGAGGACGTCGCAAAAACCCTCAATACCACGCCCGACGACGTGGTGGCGCGGCACGCCGCCGGTCACTACCGCGTCGCCATGATCGGCTTCACGCCGGGATGGTCCTATCTCAGCGGCCTGGAGAAATTCCTGCACATGCCGCGCCGGCAAAACCCGCGCCTGCTGACGCCAGCCGGCACGATCTCGATCGGCGGGGTGCAGACCGGCATCCAGTGCCTGGCCGCGCCGAGCGGTTGGCATCTGCTCGGCCGCACGCCGGTCCGGACCTACCAGCTGCATCGCGAGCCGATCTTCCTGCTCGAGCCCGGCGATCACGTCGGTTTTTTTCCGATCGATGCCAAATCCTTTGCCGAGCTGGATCGCGCCGCGGCGGCCGGCGAAATCGTCGCGGAACGCGTGGCCGCATGAGCAAGCTCGTCGTCGCAAGCATCGGCCCGGCAAGCTCCGTCCAGGATGGAGGCCGTCATGGCGCCCAGCGCTATGGCTTGACGCCGAGCGGCGCGATGGACCGGCTGTCGCTCGCGGCGGCCAATATCCTGGTCGGAAACAAGCCGTTGGCCGCCGCCATCGAAATCGGCCCGTTCGGCGCGGCGTTCACGGCCCGCGATGGCGCGGTGCGGGTAGCGCTGGCCGGAGCGCCCCGCAGCGCCGACCTCGGCGGACGTCCGGTCGCGTTCGACACGTCGATGACGATCGCCGACGGCGAAACCCTCAAGCTCGGCTTCGTCAAAGGCTCAACCTTCAGCTACCTCGCGATCGAAGGCGGCATCGCGGGCGAGCCGATGTTCGGCAGCCTCGCGGTCAATGCGCGCACCGGCCTCGGCAGCCCCTACCCGCGACCGCTGCAGGCCGGCGATGTGCTGCCGGCACAGCTGGCCAGTGGCGCGGCGGAACGGCGGATCGAGCTGCCGAAAGCTGTGACCGGGCCGATCCGCGTGGTGCTGGGTCCCCAGGACGATGAGTTTTCCGACGAGGCCAAGGCGCTGTTCCTCGACAGCGAATGGAAGATTTCGGCGACCAGCGATCGCATGGGCTACCGGCTGGAAGGACCGGTCATCAGACATCTGCATGGCCACAACATCGTCTCCGACGGCACCGTCGAGGGCAGCATCCAGATCCCCGGCAATGGCGCGCCGATCGTGCTGATGGCGGACCGCGGCACCAGCGGCGGCTATCCCAAGATCGCCACCGTCATCTCGGCCGATTTCGCCCGGATCGCCCAGATCCCGGCCGGAACCGGCTTCCGCTTCAAGGCGATCGGAATTGCCGAGGCGCAGCAGGAGTTGCGAAGGTTCGCTGAGCTGCTGCGCAGCCTGCCCGACCGGCTTAAGCCGATCGAAACCTTTGATCTCAATATCGAGGCGCTGCAGGATGCCAATGTCGCGGGCCACGCCGTCAACGCGGTCGATGCCGGGACGTGGCACGCGGCGTCGGCGCTGGCACGGGATTAGACGCATTCACGTTTCACAGCAAAGGGCGGACACGGCCATGACCACTATCGATCTCAATTGCGATCTCGGCGAAAGTTTTGGCCCCTGGGAAATGGGTAACGATTCCGCCATGATCGAGCTCGCCACCTCCGTCAACATTGCCTGCGGCTATCATGCCGGCGACGCCGACATCATGCGCAAGACCGTCGAGATGGCGAAGGCGCGTGGCGTGTCGATCGGCGCCCACCCCGGCTATCGCGATTTGCACGGCTTTGGCCGCCGGCCGTTCCCCGGCATGAAGGCGTCCGAAATCGAGAACCTGGTCGCCTACCAGATCGGCGCGCTGCAGGCGATCGCGACCGCGGCCGGCCACAAGGTGACCCACGTCAAGGCCCATGGCGCGCTCTCCAACGTCGCCTGCGAGGACGACATGACCGCGCGCGCCATTGCCAATGCCATCAAGGCGGTCGATCCCAATCTGGTGTTCGTGGTGCTGGCCAATTCGCGGCTGGTGCAGGCCGGCGAAGCCGCCAACCTGCCGATGGTGCACGAGGTCTTCGCCGATCGCGCCTATGAGGATGACGGCACGCTGGTGTCGCGCCGCAAGGAGGGCTCCGTGCTGCATGACGCCGGCAAGATCGCCGAGCGCGTGCTGCGGATGGTGCAGGACGGCGCGGTGGTCTCAGTGACCGGCAAGGTCATCAAGATGCGCACCGATACCGTCTGCATTCACGGCGACACGCCGGGCGCCGTCGATATCGCACGCGGCTTGCGCAAGGCGCTGAAGGAGGGCGGCATCGAGGTGGCGCCGTTCAGGCGCGCGGCATGACGATCGGGTCGCTTGCAGGATCCTGAAAGGCGATCGGGACCGGGTCATGGCCGTCTGCCATTCAAGAATTTCGAAATGCTCGATCCTGAGGCGGGCGAGGTTTTCGGCGGCCATGACCTGGTCGTCGAAGGCGGCACCATCAAGAAGATCTCGGACAGGCCGATCAGCCTGGCCGATGCCAGCGGCCCCGGCTACGCCACGCCCGGCCTGCCCCACCGCACCGGCCACGGCATCGGCCTCGACGTGCACGAATGGCCCTATCTCGTGAAGGTGACAAGACCGTGCTGAAACCCGGCATGACGTTTTCCAGCCGACCATCTGCATCTACGGCGAATTCGGCATCCGCCTGGAAGACCGTATCGTCATCACCGAAACCGGCGCCCGCTGGTTCACCCAGCCGGCAGACTCGGTCGACGATCCCTTCGGCCTGGAGGACGCATCGCGGGCGGTTGCAGCGGGCGCGACCCGTCAGGTCCGCTACGCCCCGCCGCCTGGCCGGGTCATGGCTGCTCGCAGCTATATTCCCGAGGGATCGCGCCCGGTTCGGGATAGGCGACGCAATCCGTATCAACCAGCGTCTCATGAGGCGGCTGAACCCTGCTTGGAGGTTGGTGCGG
>NZ_JBAURI010001121.1:0-2617 GCF_049581145.1 Bradyrhizobium sp. | reverse complement strand
GTTCTCGGTCGCCGAACTGTTCCTATTGAGCGCGGCGCCGGTCCGCTTCGACCCCTGGTGGGTTTAAGTCGATTTGGCCGTTGCCTATTTTGCGGTAGATAGCTTCTTGACGCAGACGGTAGCGCTCGGCTTTGCGTTTGGTGGGCAGTCCCAACTACTGTCAAATCCCATGTTGTTAAACGGCCCATACGGTGGCCGACCAGCCGCTGTCCAGATGAAAAAGCCGCATATGACCGCAACGGTAACCCAAAGCAGGACGGAATCTTTGCTCATGTCAAATTCTGGGCTGCCTCAATTGGCCTCTTTCATTGTATCAATTGTTTCTGGGTACTATCCGCATTTAACCCGTGGTGTCCTAGTTCAAAGTTAGCAGAACCCTAACTTGCTCCGGGTGAGCGGCGCATGAGTAATGACGACCATGATCCAAATATGTACCCACGCTCGATCGAAATCGTTGGGCGCGTCGTTCTCATCGTTGTCGGAACTATTGTCGGAACGTTGCTGTTGCTCGCTCAGATTTTGATGCTCTTGCCGTCACCACACGCCTGAAAGCCCGAGGCCAGAACATGACCGTGAATATTTGCGCGGGTATTCGGCATAAATTGAGCGTGTCTCATCAGGATTGTTGCCCTCGTACTGGGATTGCCAAATTTGATCGCTAGAGTCAGGTCGCTGCTCTTGCCAGTGTCCGGCTCAAGGTTGGCTTGGAGGATTTCGATATCGCCCGGCTTTGTAATCATTTGGCCCTCCCACTATCAGCAGCGTCTCGATGGCAGTGCGCGCCAGCGCGGCTTATGCTGCCCCAATGTACTGCCCGCGTCGTACGAGGTGATGAGCTTGTCGCCGGGAAATGTAACGAAATCGCGTCGTCGCAGGTCCGCCTCCAGCTCCTTTCGGACATGGAGGACCTTCCCTTGGCGCCGCGCGCGGGCTAAAATCGCTCTATTTCTCGCCGGATCCGTGCGAGGAAGCGGCGGCGCTTTTCTGCTGTCGCCACGTTCATGTGGTACAGCGCGTAGTAGCGCACCACGGCCCGGTTGCCGGTGAACCAGCGCAGATAACGCTTGATGATCCGGCGCGGCGGATCGGCCATGCCGATGGCCTGCCAGCGCGGCCGGCCATAGGTCGAAATGCCGGTGATGCGCTGGATGTGCAGCAGCATTGGCTTGGCGGCCGCGGCGTCCGACAGATCGAGCGCGATGCCCGGACCGAACATGCGGTCGAACCATCCCTTCAACATCGCGGGCGGACCGAACGACCAGGTCGGGAACTGCACGATCAGCGCGTTGGCCGCCATCAGCCGGTCGACATGGGGCTGGTTGTTGGCCCGGTTGCGCGCGGGATCATGATAGTCGCGGCGGCGCTCGGCGGTCAGCACGGGATCAAAGCCTTCGGCATAGAGATCGAGCAGGTCGACCGTATGCCCCGCAATCTTCAGGGCGGCCAGCGCTTCGTTGCGGATCGCGGCATGAAAACTGTCGTCCAGCGGGTGGCAATAGACATACAACACCCGCATGTCACAGGCTCTTGGCCACAAAGCTCCGCATCTTGCCGGGATTGAGCAAGCCATGCGGATCGACCTCGTGCTTGAAGCCAAGCTGGTCGGCGTCGACGCGCTTGTAGCGGCTGCCGTCCTCGACCGTGAAGACATGGGGATTGGCGATGTGGACGCCTTGCTCCTCATGCAGCCGGATGATCTCGGCCAGCCGGTCCGCCCCGGTATAACGCACGACGGGCAATCCGCTGCAGGTGACGCGGCCGTTGAAGCGGATGAATTCGAGATGCTGCAGCACCTCGTCGGGAAACAGCTCGCGCATTTCGACCACCTTCTCCATGAGACGATCGTGCGGATAGAGGCATTGCAGATAGGTCACCGACCGATCGGATTTCAGCACCTGCAGCGTCGTGTGATTCCAGGTATACTCATAAAGCGGGACATTGCCGGCGCGCTCATCGGTCGGTGTTTCCAGCGTGATCGTGCCGCGCGAACCCAACAGCGATTTGAAGCTTTCGAGCGAGGGCTCGGCGATCATCGCGATCAGGATGCTCTTGCCCTCGGGACAATATGGTTTCAGCGCGCCGAAATAGGACGGCAGCGGCGCGGTGATCGGCGACAGCAGTTTCTTGACGATGCCGTCGGCCAGCGCGGCTTCGTAGCCGAAGGCCGTCGCCGCCACGACATCATCGAAGGCGACCACGACGTCGATCCACTTCCAGGCCGGCGCCAGCGGCATTTCAAGGGCGGTGATGATGCCGGTCGTGCCATAGGCGCGATTGACCTTCTGCGCCGCATCGCCGCGCAGTTCGATGATCCGCGGCTGCTGTTCGACGGAGACGATGCGGGCCGCCAGGATGTTGCCGGGCTCGCGCAGCCCGCCATAATTGACCGAGCCGATGCCGCCCGATCCGCCCGCCACGAAGCCGCCGATCGTGGCGGTGCGCTTGGTGGACGGATGCATGCGCAGCTCCCAGCCCAACGGCTGCAGCTCGGCGTCGATTGCGTTCAGCTTCGCACCGGCGCCGACCCGCAGCAGGCCGGGCCTGGTCCATTCGATCGCGTCGAGCGCCGTGATGTCGAGCAGCACGCCGCCCCGCAGCGGCACCGCCTGGCCGTAAT
>NZ_JBAURI010001120.1:0-8646 GCF_049581145.1 Bradyrhizobium sp. | reverse complement strand
CCCACGCGCGACCCGCGCGCGATGGGGGCCTCCATCACCGGCATCCGGTGATTGCGAAGATCTTTCCATTCGTCAGTCCGGGGCGCTCGCCAAGCGAGGGAGGCCGGATTCCATAACCACGAATGTTCGAATCCGTAAAATTACGGTATACGTTCCTTAACGAATGTCTGGGACCTTCCGCCTCGGCGAGGAAGCTCACATGTTCAAATTCCGATCGATATCGGCGCGCCTGATTCTGGCGCTTTCTCTGACGGTCGCAATCGCCTGCGCGGTTCTCGGAACATTCTCGGTTCTGCAGCAGCGCGCGCTGACCCGCGTCGCGCTGGAGCAGCAGATGAAGCTGCAGTTCGACAGTGTGATCGCTGCGATCGACTATGAGGGCCGCACCGCGCTTGCCCTGAGTTCGACTCTCGCTGCGTTGCCGCCGGTCGTCGATGCCGTCACCAGGAACGACCGCGACGCGCTCGGGGCGCTGCTTGGCGGCGCGATGACGGACCTGACGGCGCAGGGCATCCCGCTGGTGAATGTCTGGTCGCCGCCTGCGACCAACTTCTATCGCGTGCACGCGCCAAAGATTTTCGGCGACGATACCTCCAAGCGACGCATCACCGTCGTCGAAGCGAACCGCACCGGGCGGCAGATCGCCGGCGTCGAACAGAGCCGACTGTCGCTCGGAATCTTTGGCATGACGCCGATCATTCGTGACGGAAAGACCATCGCCACCGTCGATATTGGCGCCGCGTTCGGCAAGGAATTCGTCGATCGAGCCAAGCAGCGCTTTGGCATCGATCTCGCCGTGTACTGGGTCCACGATCAGAAGTTCGAGCGCCTGTCTTCGACCTTCGGCGAGGAGGTCGTATCAAGCCAGGACGAATTAAAGGCCGTGTTCAACGGTGCAGCGCTGCATCGGGACGCCACGCTGGGCGGACGGCCCGCCACGCTCTATGTCGGTCAGATCAAGAACTATGCGGGCGAGCCGATCGCGCTTCTGGAGATCATCAAGGACACTACCGCCTACGAGGCGGCGGCCGCAACCGCGCAGCGCGAGCTGATCTTCGGTACGCTGGCAATCCTGGTCCTCGCCGTACTGGTCGCATTGTTCGTCGCGCGCGGGATTTCGCGCCCGATGGTCGCAATCACGGCAGTGATGCACCGGCTGTCGAGCGGCGATACCGACGTCGTGATTCCGGGCGGCGCACGCAAGGACGAGCTCGGCACGATGGCGCAGGCGGTCGACGTGTTCCGCCGCAACATCATCGAGACACAAAGCCTGCGCGAGGCGCAGGAAGCTGCCCAGTCCAAGGCCGAGCTGGAGAAGAAGGCTCTGCAGCGGCAGATGGCGGATCGCTTCGAGGCCGACGTCAAGAGCGCCGTGGCCGCGGTGGGCAAGGCCGCCCAGGAGATGGAGCACGTGATCGGCGAGATCACGGCAAGCGTCAATGGGACTTCGCTGCGCGCGGCCGCCGCCGCTGCGGCGTCGGAGCAGGCCTCAGCCGGAGTCTCGACCGTTGCGGCGGCTTCCGAAGAGCTGGCCTCTTCGGT
Organism: Bradyrhizobium sp.; assembly: GCF_049581145.1. Classification (GTDB taxonomy): domain Bacteria; phylum Pseudomonadota; class Alphaproteobacteria; order Rhizobiales; family Xanthobacteraceae; genus Bradyrhizobium. The sequence continues at coordinate 7,104 of NZ_JBAURI010001120.1, read as the reverse complement.
CAGCGAGATCGGGCGTCAGGTCGCGCATTCTTCGACTGTTGCAGACGCCGCCGTGGTCAAGGCCAAGCAGACCACGGAGATGGTCGGCAGCCTGGCTGCCGCTGCCGACAAGATCGGCGACGTGCTGCGCCTGATCGATGCCATCGCCAGCCAGACCAACCTGCTGGCGCTCAACGCCACCATCGAGGCGGCGCGCGCCGGCGAGTCCGGTCGCGGCTTCGCGGTGGTCGCGGCGGAGGTGAAGGAGCTCGCCGGCCAGACCGCCAAGGCGACCGAGGAGATCGCGCGTCAGGTCAGCTCGATCCAGGCCGCCACCTCCGACTGCGTCAGCGCAATCGGCGGCATCAGCGGGACCATCGAGGAGATCAGCGGCATCGCGGCGACCATTGCGGCCGCGGTCGAGGAGCAGAGCTCGGCAACGCGCGAGATTGCCCGCAGCGTCCAGCAGGCCGCAGCCGGCACCGGCGAGGTTTCTCAGAACGTTACAGGCGCCAGCAACGCCGCCGAGCAGTCGCGCCGCCTTGCCGACAACGTCAAGCTGGCTGCGGGCGAGCTTGGCCAGCATGCGAACGACTTGTTCAGAAGCGTCGACACCTTCCTGGCGCGATTGCGCGACGCCGCCTAGCCGAGGTGAAGTGGACCCAGGATTTGGGACCAGTGGCTTGATTGGAAACTGACCGTTTCGTTTGGAAGCCGAGGACCAGCGCGAGCTCGCTCGCGACCTCGATCGTCGCGGCCAGCATCGCCCACAGCTGCGCCGAACCGGGCAGATCCGCGATGAAATGGGTGAGCAACGTCAGGTCCCGTCGGGAAAATCTTGCGATGTGCCAACAGCGAGCGTCTCGATCGCAATTGGGAGGCCTAGGTCAAGGGCCGCTGTCCAATGACCATCGCGAGAACGGTGCGACCGAGATCGACCGTCGATTCGACCAATTGATCTGCGCCGGCGCCTTCCAGTTCATCTCGGGTGCCATAGCCCCAGAGGACTCCAAGACCGCGCATTCCAACCGCATGGGCCCCGGAGACGTCGTAGCGGCGGTCCCCGACCATCAAGCTGCGCGCGGGTGCAATATCATGCTCCGACAGGATATGGGCGAGCAGCTCAGGCTTGTGGTCCAGTTCTCCGCCCGGCACCGAGCCGTGGATGCCGTGGAAATATGCCGCAAGCTCCAGATGCTCCAGGATACGGCGCGCGAATGCCTCGCGCTTCGATGTTGCCAGATATAGTCGCAATCCTGCCTGCTGCATCTCTCTGAGAGCATTGCCTATTCCCGGGTAGGGCTCGCTTCCGAGCAGGCCGCTGTCGCCGTAGTGCTGACGAAAGGCCGCTGCTGCCTCGGCAACCCTGTCGTCCCCATATGGCTGCAGCAGGAATTGCATCACGTCCTCGAGCGGGGGCCCGATGACCCGCTGGATGTCGAGAATTTCGTCCGGCTCGTGTCCCAGAGTGCGCAGCGCCACGCGGCAACTTGCCAGAATGCCGGGCTGCGAATCAATCAGGGTGCCGTCGAGATCGAGAAGGACAGAGCAGGGCGGGACCATGGCTTCAGCATAGTGATCACGGCCAGGCGAGTAAATGTTCGCGTGATTCGAATTCCGCTGGATGTCGGGCGGATCATGATCCGCCCTCGCCAAGCTCCAGGATGGCAGTGATTTTTTGCTGCTTGTCAGCCAGCGGCGACTGGCTCAATCAGGGGAGCCGTATCGATCGGCAGCGAAAAGTGCTCGACTCGCTTCGAGGGCTCCTTATTGAACAAAAGCCGAGTAACGTCAGGGCGGGAATAGTGGCCGGCTGGGTCCGCCGCGTTCTTTGCTACGCCGATCATCCCGAGGTCAATATCTGCATACAGGATGCCCTCCTGATCCGGCTGAAGCTTCTCGACGAGTTGTGATCCGTCCGGACCGTAGATCACTGCATAGCCGCCGCCGGCGTGAAGCAAGGCATTTTTGTCCGGGGTGTCGCAAAGTTCTTCGATCATGGCCTGAGAGACGGTGGCGCATGGCGCCAGCACGAAACACGAGCCTTCCACCGCGTAGATTTTGCTGGCGGCGTTGTTGACATCAGCACCAAGCGCGTGCGCGAAAGGATCGTACACGGAGAAACTCGGCCACGCCGCAACATGCACCTGTTCGTCCTGCGCATACATGGCGTATTTCGAGAGCGGCTGAAGGTGCTCCCAACAACAGAGAGCGCCGAGGCGGCCTATGTCGGGGCAAGCGTGGACGGAAAGGTCGCTGCCGTCGCCATCACCAAAGACCGAACGTTCGACGTGGGTCGGACGAAGTTTACGACGCTTCGCGATTGTCTCGCCGTCCGGCCCAATCATCCACTGCGCGATGTAGAGGCTGCCGCCGCTGCGTTCGGAGAGGCCCATCACGGCAGTCAAACCCGCCGCCTTGACCGCCTTGCGCAGCTTCTCCGCCTCTGAGCTATCGTAGGACAGGGAATTGTCAAAATAACGCTGGACAAAGCCGCGACCAATTCCCCATGCTGGTGCGCCGAGCCAGATGTGCCAAGGATAGCCGGGTAAGAAGGTTTCGGGGAACGCAACGAGCTTCGCGCCGTTTTTCGAAGCCTCATTGATCAAAGCGATGGTTTTGTCCACGCTTGCATCGAGATCAAGCCAAGCCGGCGCCGCCTGGACCACCGCGACCTTGTATTTCGGATGCTGAATACCCACCGGCTCCTCCATTGCTGTCGAAAACGAAACTGATGCCGACGAATTGGGCAGCAGATCCGCGACCATAGGAGAAAGCCTGGTTGTCTGCTTGATCGAGGCGGAACAATAACTTGACTGACCGGGTCATCGGCCGTCGATTGGTGACTTGCCTGCCCGGACGCACCGCGTATAGCCTGCGGTCGCCACGAAGACGACCGCCACGAAGACAAGGTCCTGATCGACGCAAGGGAGGTTCTGCCGTGACAGTTCGGCTCGATACCGCCTCGGTGCCTGCCCCTCGCCGCCTTGGACTGTGGCAGGACATCGTCTGCGACGTATTCGTCCAACTGGATTGCAAGTCGGACCAGGAGGATTTTCAGGGGGCCGTCACGCAATCGACATTGGGCTCGCTCTCGCTGACACGTGTTGAGGCCTCGCGACAGCGAGTATTTCGAACACGTTCGCGAATCTCCCGTGCAAAGGAGAACTATCTGCTTTTCGCATTCGGAGCGCAGGGCGTCGGCGGCGTCGTCCAGGATGGACGCGAGACGTTGATCCGCCCCGGCGAATTCGCATTTTACGATACGACGAGGCCCTATGAACTGTCATTTGACGGGAGCTTTACCCAGCAAATCCTCCAGGTCCCGCGCGATCTTGCGCTGAAGCGGTTTGGGTCGGTTGACCAACTCGCGGCGACAACGTTCGGACGTAACGGCCCCCTCCAACGCTTGGCTGCCGATTTCGTCTTGAGCATCTCTCAAATCATCGAAACCCTGGATGACGCCGCGGCAGACCGGTTGTCCGTTCAGGCGCTCGAAATGGTCGCTCTTGCGCTTGATCATGAATGTCGTGGTCTCGCCACCATCAAGAGCACACATCGTTCGGTGCTACTGACCAGATTGAAGGCCTACATCCAGGCCCGTTTGAACGACCCGGAGCTTTCGCTTGACCGGGCAGGGTCGGCGCTTGGCATGTCGCCAAGGTACATCAATGCGCTGCTCGAGGCGGAGCAGCAGTCATTCGGTCGGTATGTCCTTGCGCAGCGTCTCGATCGTTGTCGATGCGACCTCGCCGATCCCGTTCATGGGCACAAGCAAATCGCCGAGATAGCCTACAATTGGGGCTTCAACGATCTATCGCATTTCAGTCGCGCATTCCGGTTCAAGTTTGGGATGGCGCCACGCGAATATCGTGCGTCGAGATTGTGCTCCAATCCCAAGCGGGGTATCTCGAAGAAGCGGTAGCGATGCGGTCGAGCGAAAGATCACGTGCTCGCGGATCGGGCAGCATGGCTCCGGCGCGGCCGACTGCCGGCTTCGCAAGCGCCTGATGCGGATGCGCGCCTTTCCGAATTTTCTCAACACTCAACAACAGCAAGAAGGACGAATTCATGGCCAAGGAAATTCTCGTCGGGTTTGGCATCGATGTCGATGCGGTCGCGGGCTGGCTCGGCTCCTATGGCGGCGACGACTCACCGGACGACATTTCGCGCGGCCTGTTCGCAGGCGAGGTCGGCGCACCACGGCTTCTGAACCTGTTCAAGCGTTTCGGCATCAGGACCACCTGGTTCATCCCCGGCCATTCCATCGAGACATTCCCCGAGCAGATGAAGGCCGTCGCCAATGCCGGCCACGAGATCGGCATCCACGGCTACAGCCACGAGAATCCGATCGCGATGACCCGGCAGCAGGAAACCGCCGTGCTCGACAAATCCATCGAGCTCGTCACAGGGCTGTCGGGCCGGCGCCCGACCGGCTATGTGGCGCCGTGGTGGGAATTCTCGACCGTCACCAACGAGCTGTTGCTCGAGCGCGGACTGAAATACGACCACTCGCTGATGCATAACGACTTCCATCCCTACTATGTCAGGGTCGGCGACAGCTGGACCAAGATCGACTATTCCAAGAAGCCCGAGGAATGGATGGTGCCGCTGAAACGCGGCCACGAGACCGATCTGATCGAGATTCCCGCGAACTGGTATCTCGACGATCTGCCGCCGATGATGTTCATCAAGAAGAGCCCGAACAGCCACGGTTTCGTCAGCCCGCGCCACCTCGAGGAGACCTGGCGCGATCAGTTCGACTGGGTCTATCGGGAGCATGACTATGCCGTGTTCCCGATCACCATTCACCCCGACGTCTCCGGGCGGCCGCAGGTGCTGTTGATGCTGGAACGGCTCTACAACCACATCGCCTCGCATCCCGGCGTGAAGTTCGTCACCATGGACGAGATGGCCGACGATTTCGCCAGGCGCTTCCCGCGCAAGAAGTAGGAGGAACGCAGCCCATGTGCGCGCTGTGCGGCAGTCTCGGCGGCGACGAGCATTGGACCGACGCGGTGGCGCGTGAGGGCGTCTTCACGCGCAATGACGATCCGGCGCGGCGCCGCCACGAGCGCGGCCGCCGCGTCGAGGTCGCCAACCGTGTGCTGAAGCTCTATGGGTTGAAGCTCTCCGATTGGCAGGGCGCCTCGTTCCTGCTGGCGACCTTCACCGGCAAGAGCGAGATGGTCGGCGACCTCGGCCATCTCTGGGCCGCGGCCGAGCGATTGACGGGCCGCAGCTGCGATCCGCTGGATCCGAAGCTGCTGGCCCGGCTCGACGCCGATGGCTGACGGTGCGCCCGCCTTCACGCCCGTGACCTTGCTCACGGGTTTTCTCGGCTCCGGCAAGACCACACTGCTGCGCCGGCTGCTCGGTGACCCCGCGCTGCACGATACCGCTGTCATCATCAACGAGTTCGGCGAGGTCGCGCTCGATCACCTCTTGGTGGAGCGGCTCGATGGCGAAACCGTGCTGCTCGGCTCCGGCTGTCTGTGCTGCACGGTGCGCGGCGACCTTGCCGCCACCCTGCGGGATCTGGATTCGCGCCGCGAGCGCGGGACGATCCCGCTATTTCGCCGACTGGTGATCGAAACCACCGGGCTCGCCGACCCGTTCCCGGTGCTCTCGACCTTGCGGGCCGATCCGATGCTGCGCCATCATTTTCTCGCCGCCGGCGTGGTGACCGCCGTCGACGCGGTCCACGGGCTGATGCAGCTCGACCGCTACGTCGAGTCGATGCGACAGGCGGCGATCGCCGACGTCATTGCGCTGACCAAGACCGACATCGCCGGCGACGACATGGTCGTGTCGCTGCAGGCGCGCCTTGCCGCGCTCAATCCGCAGGCGCCGGTGATTCGGGTCGCGGAGGGGCCGCTGCCGGCGAACGCTTTGCTCGCTGCCGGCCGCAGCCCGTTCAGGGCTGTCGGCGAACCGGACGGAGCAGCCGCGCACACCAAAGCGCGTGCCGTCACGATCGTCGTCGATGAGCCGCTCGACTGGAGCAGTTTTGGCGTCTGGCTGACGATGCTGCTCAACCGGCACGGCACGAGGATATTGCGAGTCAAGGGATTGCTGGCGCTGTGCGGGGAGGCGAGGCCGATTGCGGTCCACGGCGTGCAACACCTCGTGCATGCGCCGACCCATCTCGATGCCTGGCCGGATGGCGACCGCCGGTCGCGGCTGCTGTTCATCGTCGAAGACCTCGATCCCGAGCTGATCCGTCGCTCGTTCGCAGCTTTTGCCCGGCTCGGCGGCAGCCAATCGATGAGGATGCTCTGATGATCGCCCTGTCCGAAATCCAGGCCGCGGCCGACGCCATTCGCGGCCAAGTCGCGCAAACGCCGCTGGCGCCGTCGCGAACGCTGTCGGAACTGACCGGCGCCGAGGTCTGGCTCAAATTCGAAAACATGCAGTTCACCGCGTCTTTCAAGGAGCGCGGTGCGCTGAATGCGATGCTTCGGCTCGGTCGCGATCAGATGCGTCGCGGTGTGATCACGATGTCGGCTGGCAATCATGCCCAGGCGGTCGCCTATCACGCGCGTCGGCTCGGCATTGCGGCGACCATCGTGATGCCGCGAGGGACGCCGCTGATCAAGGTGATCCAGACCGAGGGGCACGGGGCGCAGGTGGTGCTCGAAGGGGACGACCTGACGGCTGCTGCGGCGCATGCCCGTCGGCTGCGGGCCGAGGGCAATCTCTGCTTCGTCCACCCCTATGACGATCCGAACGTGATCGCGGGGCAGGGAACGCTGGCGCTCGAGGTTATCGCCGGGCTTCCCGATCTCGACATCATGGTGGTCCCGATCGGCGGCGGCGGCCTGATTTCGGGCGCGGCGTCCGCGCTCAAGGCGCTCAAGCCCTCCATCGAGATCGTCGGCGTTCAGGCCGCACGATTTCCCTGCATGTATGAAGCGCTGCGCGGTCAGGACCCATCGCCGTCGGCCGGCCGGACGACGATTGCCGAAGGTATCGCCGTCAAAGACGTCGGCAGCCGCTGCCTGTCGATCGTGCGCGCGTTGGTCGACGAGATCGTGCTGGTCAGCGAGCCCGAAATCGAACGCGCGGTCAGCCTCATGATCATGATCGAAAAGACGGTCGCGGAAGGCGCCGCCGCCGCCGTTC
>NZ_JBAURI010001119.1:0-1698 GCF_049581145.1 Bradyrhizobium sp. | reverse complement strand
GAGCAAAGCGACAAGCAATCCGGACTGTTTGCTCCAGTCTCTCGTCACGGATTGCTTCGCTTCGCTAGCAATGACGATCCGGGCGATCGTCGCTGGCACTCACTCCCACTGTCCTGAAAGCTCAATCCCATGTCCATCCGCATCGTCGACGTCCGCGAAATCACAAAACCGATCTCATCCCCGATCCGCAATGCCTATATCGACTTCACCAAGATGACGACGAGCCTGGTCGCCGTCGTCACCGACTGTAAGCGCGACGGCAGGACGGTGATCGGCTACGGCTTCAATTCCAACGGCCGCTACGGGCAGGGCGGTTTGATCCGCGAGCGCTTTGCGCCGCGGCTGAAGGAAGCCGACCCGAAGATGCTATTGAACGAGGCCGGCGATAATCTCGATCCCGACAGGATCTGGTCGACGTTGATGGCGAACGAAAAGCCGGGCGGTCATGGCGAACGTTCTGTCGCTGTCGGTACCATCGACATGGCGGTCTGGGATGCGGTTGCAAAAATCGCCGGCAGGCCGTTGTTCCGGCTATTGGCCGAGCGTCACGGCCGCGCGGCCAATCCAAAGGTCTTCGTCTATGCCGCCGGCGGCTATTACTATCCGGGCAAGGGGCTGTCGATGCTGCGCGGCGAGATGCGCGGCTATCTGGACCGCGGCTACAACGTCGTGAAGATGAAGATTGGCGGCGCGCCAATCGCGGAGGACCGCGCGCGCATCGAGGCCGTGCTGGAAGAGATCGGCAAGGACGCCCGGCTCGCGGTCGACGCCAACGGGCGCTTCGATCTGGAGACGGCGATCGCCTACGCCAAGACGCTGCGCGATTATCCGCTGTTCTGGTACGAGGAAGCCGGCGATCCGCTCGACTTTTCGCTGCAGGCGGCCTTGGCGGAGTTTTATCCCGCGCCGATGGCGACCGGCGAAAATCTGTTCAGCCACCAGGATGCCAGGAATCTGATCCGCTACGGCGGGATGCGGCCGGACCGCGACTGGCTGCAATTCGACTGCGCCTTGTCCTACGGGCTGTGCGAATATCAGCGCACGCTCGAAGTGCTGAAGACCCATGGCTGGTCGCCGAGCCGCTGCATCCCGCATGGCGGTCACCAAATGTCGCTCAACATCGCGGCCGGCCTCGGTCTTGGCGGCAATGAGAGCTATCCCGATCTGTTCCAGCCCTATGGCGGGTTTCCCGATGGCGTACGGGTCGAGGGCGGCCACATCACGATGCCGGATCTGCCGGGAATCGGTTTCGAAGGCAAGTCGGACCTCTATGCCGAGATGAAGGCGCTGGCGGCGTAGCGTCCGTTCATACCCCGGTAAATTACGGGTTTTGCGTCGCTGCGAGGCCGCGAGCGGCCTTCAAACTGTCCGTGCGAGGTCGAGCTAAAATATCCTTAATCTGATTGCGCTAGCCACGGATGACACGCTCGTTTTGAGCGTGGACGCGAGGCTGCAGAATGTTGATGCCAGCAGAAGATCGGGTCTCCGAAAAGAAGAAGGTGCCCTCCACCATCAATGAGGAGACGGCGTTTTCTTTCGAGGAGCTGTTCTTTTCCCGGACCGATGCCAACGGCATCATGCTCTCGGGCAACCAAGTCTTCCAAAAGATCAGCCAATATCCCTGGGAAGAATTGATCGATCGGCCGCACAGCCTGATCCGGCATCCGGACATGCCGAGGGCCGTGTTCTGGCTGTTGT
>NZ_JBAURI010001118.1:0-2210 GCF_049581145.1 Bradyrhizobium sp. | reverse complement strand
TCGATGTCCATGGTCGAATAGGACGGCTCCTTCACCATGATCGGCAGGCCGTTGATGACGATGCCCTTGGACAGCGCTTCGTCGCGCGCGCCGGTGACGGGCAAGCCGTCATTATTGGGGCCGTCGCCGGAAATATCGATCACCCGTCGCAGGCCGTGATAGGGATCCTGGTCGAACAGCGGCATCGCGAAATAGATCGCGCCCGAGATCGAGGTGCGCGAGGCGCGCCGGATCGGCGTCTTCAGGATATCGTTGGCGACCGCGTCCGCGGTCTCCGGCCCATCAATCAGCCGCCACGGAATGATGATCTTCTGGTCGTGGGTGGCCGCCCATTCGAAATAGGTGATGGATATCTTGCCGTTCGGCCCCGTCTTCAGCGCCTGCAGGAATTCCTTCGACATGATCGCCTGCGCGTAGCCCTCGCGCTGCACCGCGAGTTCATCCATGTCCATGGAATAGGATACATCCACGCCGAGGATCAGTTCGACATCGACGGTGGCGGCTGCGTCCTTGTCGGAGAGTTGCGCATGCGGTCGATCGCCTTGAGCCGGCGCCGCGATGGACGCGGCATCGCCGCCCATCATGCCCGCGATAAGCATAGTCCCGATCGAGACAAACCAGCGCATCAGCCGCCCTCCAATCGTGTGAAGGCATCGTGACATGCAAATGGGGCCGCGCAAAGCCGGAACACCGATCGGTCTTCACATTCGAGTTAGCGCGGCCTCGGCCGATCGGTGAGCGATGCCGGGTTACTCATTCTGGCTTCGATCACGGCAGGCCCTGCACAAAATCGTTGCTGGACGAACTCGAGTGCGGACTGTGCAACGACGCCATCGCAAACAACCGGTTCCAACATTCACCGAGAGACGGTATTCTGGCCGTCATCGCAAGCTTCGGATCAGGAGGTGCCGCCGCAATGATCGACGCCGTCACCAAGCCCAAAACCAAGGTCCGTACCAAGACCGAAAGACCGCGCCTGCACAAGGTGATCCTGGTCAATGACGACTACACGCCGCGCGACTTCGTCGTCACCATTCTGAAGGGCGAATTTCGCATGACCGAGGATCAGGCCTACAAGGTCATGATCACCGCGCATCGGCTCGGCGTCTGCGTGGTCGCCGTCTTCACCAAGGACGTCGCCGAGACCAAGGCCACCCGCGCCACCGACGCCGGCCGCGCCAAGGGCTACCCGCTGCTGTTCACCACCGAGCCGGAGGAATGATGCTCCCCCGCGCTAAGCCTCATCGCGCAATCCGTAGACCCGTTGCGGCTTGGAAAATCCGGCGATCGGAAACTCGCCGAGATCGGCCCAGTCGCAGGCGCAGGCATCGGCGAACGCCGCAGAGGCCACGACGGTGCGTCCGAGCCGGCCTGCGATCTTTTCCAGCCGTGCGGCGAGATTCACGGCCGGACCGATGCAGGTGAAATCCAGCCGGTTGCCGCCGCCGATGTTGCCGTAAAGGATTTTCCCGACATGCAGCGCAACCCCGAAACGGAAGCGCTCGACAGCGTCACCCACCGGATAGCTCATCGCCTCGACCAGGGCCCGGGATTCCCGGGCGGCTTCCAGCACCCCGGCGCACACCTTCGCAACGTCGTCCGCCTGCTCCACGATCGGAAACACCGCAAGCAGCCCGTCACCCATGAACTTCAGGACTTCCCCGCCATGGGTCTTGATCGCCGAGACCTGGCAATCGAAGTAGCGGTTGAGGATATCGACCACCGTCTCGGCCGGCAGCCGGTCGGACAGCGCGGTGAAGCCACGCAGGTCGGAAAGCCAGATCGCGGCATGCATCGCATCGGTGTGGCCGCGGCGGATCTGGCCGCCGAGGATGCGCTCGCCGGCGCGGTTGCCGACATAGGTGTCGAGCAGCAGCGAGGCGGTGCGGCGCAAGCTGACGATCTCGACCAGCCGCGCCAGCGGCCGCACCAGCGTACGCAGGTTGTCGAGTTGCTCATCGCTGAAGCCGCCCGGCGCTCTGGTGGTCCAGCTCGAGGCGTGCACCGAACCGTCGGTGGTCGGAAGCGGCAAAGCGACATAATCGGTGACACCCTCGGCGCGCATCTCGTCGAGAAACGCAAAGCGCCGGCTCTCGGGATCGTCGAGGCGAAGCCGGACCTCCCGTCCCTCGCCGAACACGATCGCCAGTGCGCTGTTCCTGTATTCCGGCGAATCCACGACGTCGAAATCGACGCTGCCGACAATGACC
>NZ_JBAURI010001117.1:0-9668 GCF_049581145.1 Bradyrhizobium sp. | reverse complement strand
CGGCTAGGGCCAGTGCAAGGCAATCCGGTCGCTGCCGTCGGACCGGTCGCGATAAAACCGGCGGCGACGCTGGCCTGTCCGATCGTCTCCGTGCTCGACCGCTGGCTCGCCGATTCCGTGCAGCCGGCCGCGCAGCGCTGGTTCGGTGCGCGCGTCGTCGAGATCAAGCAGATCTCGGCCTATTCCTGCCGGGGCATGAACGGCAATCCGAACGCGCATATTTCCGAGCACGCGTTCGGCAACGCGCTCGATATCGCGGCCTTCACGCTCGCCGACGGCCGCCATATCAGCGTCAAGGACGGCTGGCACGGCATGCCTGAAGAGCAGGGCTTTCTGCGCGATGTGCAGGCGGCGGCCTGCCAGCAGTTCACGACCGTGCTGGCGCCGGGCTCCAACGCCTATCACTACGACCACATCCATGTCGACCTGATGCGCCGCGCCTCGCGCCGCTTCATTTGCGAGCCGTCGGCGGTCTCCGGTGAGGAAGCCGCCCGCGCCGCGCAGCAGCGCAATCCCTACGCCGCGCACGAGTCGAATGTGACGGGTTCGCTCGGCGGCCACAGGGAAGCCCAGCGCCACAAGCGCGAGCGGATCAACGAGGAAGACGAGTTCGAGGACGAGTAGCTGCAGGCGGCGCTCTCAGACGAGACCGATAGAAGGCTATCGCGCCGCCTTCGCTTGGCGCCGCGGCTCACTTGGTCTGATAGGCCGCCAGAAACATCCGCACCGCGCTTTCAACGACGTGCCGGATGCGCTCGGGCGAGGGCGCAGGCGCGGCCTGGAAGATGAAGGGCAGGAACAGCGAGGCCTGGCACATCAGCATGAATTGCGCCGCGGCCAGGGGGCAATCCTCGATCGCAAGCTCTTCGAGCCTCACATGGATATCGAGATAGGCGGCGAGGCGGTTGATGGTTTTTTCCAGGACCCGCTCGTAATAGCGTCGGCCAACCTCCGGCATCCGCTCGGCGATGGCCATCACGGTCCGGATCGCCGAACCGCCGCCGGGCCGGCAGATCAGCGCGATATAGGCCTCGCCGAACTCATGCAGCGTCGTCGTGACGTCCCGACCGGGGTCGAAATTGAAGGCGATCTCGCCCTGCTCCTGGGCTTCCTGCTCCAGGATGGCCTCGAATAGCCTGTTCTTGTCGGCAAAGTAGACATAAAGCGTGCCCTTGGAGACGCCGGCGGCGCGGGCGATTTCGCCCATGCTGGCGCCGTCAAATCCCAGGTCCATGAAGACCTTACGGGCACCCTCCAGGATCTGGCGGCGCTTGGAATTATCCTCCTCGCTCACCAGCCGGAGGGAAGGATGATCAGCTGCAACCATCGGTTTAGCTTTTCTGAAAAAATTTCCCCGACCGAAACGCCTCGAAAGGAAGCTGCGACGTATCGTCCGGTCATCCAAATGTATCTTGACCGAACGGTTCGGTCAATGTTATTTTTTAATCCAGTGGAGCCGGGAACCGGTTCGGTTCGCGTGTCACCGCGATAATTTGCATCAGGAGCCGTAATGGCCGCAGCGAGAGATCAGGCCGCCCGCGTTCTTCGTTCCGACCTGGACGAGGTGGAGGGCGATCCGTCCGAGACGTCTGCTGGGGTGGGCGAGGCGTTGCGCGCGCATGTCGCGGCGAATGGCGAAGCCAAGCGCCGGCCAGCCGAGACGCCGGACAAACCGGCCGCGAGCCCCGAGCAGCCGGCCGCCGCGCCCGAGGTTTCCAAGTCACCCGCCAAGTCGGCCGCGCCGAAACGCGGCAAGCGCAAATTGGTCCTGATCGGCGTCGGCGCGCTGCTCGCGCTGGCAGCAGCGAGCTATGGCGCACACTATTTTCTGGTCGGGCGCTTCTTCGTCTCGACCGACGACGCCTATGTGCGCGCCAACAATACCATGCTGGGCGCGCGGGTCTCCGGCCACGTCACCACGATCCTTCCCGGCGACAACACACTGGTTCACAAGGGCGACTTGATCCTTCGGATCGACGACGGCGACTACCGGATTGCGGTGGATGCCGCGCGCACCAGGATCGCGACCCAACAGGCGACCATCGATCGGATCGGCCGGCAGGTCACGGCCCAGCAAAGTGCGGTCGAGCAGGCGCAGGCCAATCTGGTGTCCGCGGATGCAGGGCTGAAGCGTGCAGACCTCGATTATGACCGCCAGCAGACCCTGAGCACCAAGGGTTTTGCATCGCGGGCAACCTTCGAGCAGTCCGAAGCCGGGCGCGACCAGGGGGCCGCGGCGGTGAAGGCGGCGCAGGCCGCCTATGACGCGGCGCGCGACAATGTCGAAGTCACCAGGGCGCAGCAGGTCGAGGCCCAGGCCCAGCTTGCGGAATTGAAGACCCAGCTCGCGAAGGCCGAGCGCGATCTCGATTTCACCTTCGTGCGCGCACCGCTCGATGGCACGTTCTCCAACCGCCTGGTCAACATCGGCGATTTCATTGCCGTCGGGCAGCGGCTCGGCAATGTGGTCCCGCTCGACGATGTCTTCATCGACGCCAACTTCAAGGAAACCCAGTTGAGGCGTATTCGGCCCGGCCAGCCCGTGACGATTACGGTCGATGCCTACGGCCATCGCAAATTTGCCGGCACCGTCGACAGCATCGCGCCCGCCGCCGGCTCCGTGTTCACGCTGCTGCCCCCGGACAACGCGACCGGCAACTTCACCAAGATCGTGCAGCGGCTGCCGGTCCGGATCCGTGTGCCGAAGGAGGTGGCGCGGGAAAACCTGCTGCGCGCCGGCATGTCGGTTGATGCCACCGTGGACACCACGAGAGGTGCCGACGACGCCGACAGCGACACCGATCTCGATTCACCGATGATGACCCAGCCGCAATAGGCATTGGGCCTGTCGCATGGATCGCACCCGTTTCCTGGATAGAGCATGGCGAACGCCAACACCGCACCTGTCGTGATGCTGAGCGCGCCGCAGGCCGCGGCCGAGCACGTCGCACCGCGGCGGCTGGTCGCGTTCCTGATCATGGTGTTCGGCATGTTCATGTCGATCCTGGACATCCAGATCGTCTCGGCATCGCTGACCGAGATCCAGGCCGGGCTGTCGGCGAGTTCGAGCGAGGTATCGTGGGTCCAGACCGCGTATCTGATCGCCGAGGTGATCGCGATACCGCTGTCCGGCTTCCTGTCGCGTGCGCTGGGCACGCGGCTTTTGTTCGCGCTGTCCGCATCGGGCTTCACGCTGGCTAGTCTCGCCTGCGGCTTTGCCACTTCGATCGACGAGATGATCCTGTGGCGCGCGATCCAGGGGTTTCTGGGCGCCGGCATGATCCCGACCGTGTTCGCTTCCGCCTACACGGTGTTCCCGCGCTCGAAATTCCATATCGTCGGGCCGATCATCGGCCTGGTGGCGACGCTGGCGCCGACCGTTGGTCCCACGGTGGGTGGCTACATCACCGACGTGATGTCGTGGAACTGGCTGTTCTTCATCAATGTCGGGCCGGGCATCATCATCACCGTCGGCGTGCTGGCGCTGGTCGATTTCGACCAGCCGAATTTCGCGCTGCTCGATCGGTTCGACTGGTGGGGCCTGATCTTCATGGCGGGTTTTCTCGGCGCGCTGGAATATGTGCTGGAGGAAGGTCCACAATATGAATGGATGCAGGACGCCTCGGTCGCGATCTGCGCCGTCGTGTGCGGCAGCTCCGCGGTCGCGTTTTTCTGGCGCGTGCTGACCGCGGACGAGCCGATCGTCGACCTCCGGGCCTTCGTCAACCGCAATTTCTCGATCGGCTGCCTCTTGCAGTTCTGCATCGGCATCGGGCTCTACGGCCTGACCTACATCTATCCGCGCTATCTCGCCGAAGTGCGCGGCTATAGCGCGCTGATGATCGGCGAAACCATGTTCGTCTCCGGCGTCACCATGTTCCTGATGGCGCCGGTGGTCGGCAACCTGATGCAGCGCATCGACATGCGCTACATCATCGCGTTCGGTCTCATCGTGTTCGGCCTCGGCTGCTACCAGATGACCTCGATCACCCGCGACTATGATTTCTACGAGCTGATCCTGCCGCAGATCCTGCGCGGCATCGGCATGATGTGCGCGATGGTTCCGACCAACAACATCGCGCTCGGCACGCTGTCGCCGGACCGGGTCAAGAACGCCTCCGGCCTGTTCAACCTGATGCGCAATCTCGGCGGTGCCGTCGGACTGGCCGTCATCAACGAGGTGCTCAACGACCGCACCGACCTGCATATCTCGCGTCTGCAGGACCGGGTGACCTGGGGCAACACCACCGCGGTCGAAACGCTCAACATGCTGACCGAGCGGCTGCAGGGCATGGGCGACGCCACGCTGATGGCAATGAAGCAGTTGTCGCAGATCGTGCACCGCCAGGCCGTCGTGATGGGCTATGGCGATGCGTTCTTCATCCTGACCCTGTTCTATCTCGGCCTGAGCTTTTTGGTGATCCTCCTGAAAAAGCCGGCCGCGCTGGGCGCCGCGCCGGCGCATTAGCACAGCGATTTTGAGATTCGAATCGTATCGGCCTCCTGCGACCCTCATCCTGGGAACATCGCGCAAGCGATGAGTCTCGAAGGATGGCCGCGGAGACGGCGGTGCAGGTTGCCATCCTTCTGGCCGCAAGCCTTCGCCCTCGGAGGCAAAAGCTTGGCAATTCGTGATCGCCGCTGGTCGGGCGCGCGGTTGCAATCGGCCTCCAAGCCATTTATAGGATTTCTATTGTCGCTCGAACCGGGGAGGGATTTGCATGACATCGTCATTCTCGCAGATCGCACGCCGGCGTTCGATGCTTGCGCTGGACGCCTTATCCGGCTCCTAGCTGCCGCCTTCGCCAGCACCGATCGGGTCTGACGGCCCGGTCCTCCTGCCTCCCCCACGCCTCGTAGATATTTTTGACGACGCCCGCGTTCGGTTCTGGCCGCCGCGCGTCACATGAGATGGAGCCGGACTTGCGCGCGCGCAGCCGGATGAAGCCATGAGCATTCGCGACAAACGTCCCGCGGCAATCCGCGTGGTCATCCCCTTCGTGTTCCGGCACTGGCTCAACCAGCCGGCGCTGGCGCTGACGGTCGCCTTCGGCCTCTTGGGCGCGACGGTGGCCGACCTGTTCATGCCGATCTTCTCCGGCCATCTGGTCGATGCGCTGACGCGGGGGGCGGCGAACCTCGACGCGCGCCACGCGGCACTGATGGCGTTCGGCGCCATCGTTGCGCTGGGCTTTTCCTCGATCGTGCTGCGCATGATCGGGTTGCAGGCGATCGTGCCGTTCACGCTGAGGATCATGTCCGACGTCGCGCGCGACGCCTTCATGCGCCTGCAGCGCTTCTCGACCGACTGGCACGCCAACAGTTTTGCCGGCTCGACGGTCCGCAAGGTCACCCGCGGCATGTGGGCGCTCGATCTCTACAACGACACCATCCTGCTGGCGCTGTTGCCGTCGCTGATGGTGCTGCTGGGCTCGATGGTGCTGCTTGGATTGCACTGGACGTCGCTCGGGCTCGTGATCGGCCTCGGCGCGCTGCTCTATGTGTCGATGACGGTCGCGCTCTCGACGCGCTATATCGCGCCGGCGGCGCGCGTCTCCAACGCCTGGGACACCAAGGTCGGCGGCACGCTGGCCGATGCCTTGACCTGCAACGCGGTGGTGAAATCGTTCGGCGCCGAAGCGCGCGAGGATTCGCGCCTGATGCGCGTCATCGGCCGCTGGCGCAGGCGCGTCAACCGCACCTGGCTGC
This sequence comes from Bradyrhizobium sp., assembly GCF_049581145.1. Taxonomy (GTDB): domain Bacteria; phylum Pseudomonadota; class Alphaproteobacteria; order Rhizobiales; family Xanthobacteraceae; genus Bradyrhizobium. The sequence continues at coordinate 3,959 of NZ_JBAURI010001117.1, read as the reverse complement.
GCTACAACTCGACCAACGCGCTGCAGCTCGCGGTGCTGTTGGGCCTGCGCGGCTCGGTGATCGGCGGCGCGCTGCTGTTGTGGATCAATGGCCGCGCCTCACCGGGCGACGTCACCTATGTGCTGACCAGCTACTATATCATTCACGCCTACCTGCGCGATGTCGGCATGCACATCAACAATCTGCAGCGCTCGGTCAACGACATGGAGGAACTGGTCGCGATCCATGACGAGGCGATCGGCATCGCCGACGCCGCCGACGCGAGGCCGATCGTGATCGAAGGCGGCCGCATCCAGTTCGAGGAGGTGACCTTTCATTATGGCGGGCATCGGACGCCGCTTTATGACGGCCTGTCGGTCGATATCCGCGCCGGCGAACGCCTCGGCCTGGTCGGACGCTCGGGTTCGGGCAAGACCACCTTCATCAAGCTGGTACAGCGGCTCCATGACGTCACCGGCGGGCGCATCCTGATCGACGGCCAGAACATCGCGACGGCGACGCAGCAGTCGCTGCGCAGCCAGATCGCGATCGTGCAGCAGGATCCGATCCTGTTCCACCGCTCGCTCGCGGAAAACGTCGCCTATGGCCGGCCCGGTGCCAGCGGTGCGGCGATCGAGCGGGCGGCGCGGCTTGCCAATGCGCATGATTTCATCCTGCGGCTGCCGAAGGGCTACGGCACGCTGGTCGGCGAGCGCGGCGTGAAATTGTCGGGCGGCGAGCGGCAGCGGGTGGCGCTGGCGCGTGCATTCCTGGCCGACGCGCCGGTCCTGATCCTCGATGAGGCGACCTCGAGCCTCGATTCGGAATCGGAGGCGCTGATCCAGCAGGCGATGGAGCGTCTGATGAAGGGCCGCACCGCGATCGTGATCGCGCACCGGCTGTCGACGGTGCGCAACCTCGACCGGATCCTGGTGTTCGATCGCGGCGCGATCGTCGAGCAGGGCACCCATGCCGCGCTGATCGGGCGCGCGGGCGGCATCTATCGCGGATTGTTCGAACGGCAGGCGACCGAGTTCACCCAAGTGGCAGGACAAGTGTCGGCGGCGGAATAGGCGCGCCGCGCGATCAGTGACCGAGGCTGCTCCAGACCAGACCGGCGCCGGAGAGAAACAACAGCGCGAGCACGACATCCCGGAAATTGCGGTCGCTCAGGACATGATAGAGCCGCGCGCCGAGCCAGGCGCCGAGGATCGTTCCCGGAAGGGTCACGAAGGCCATCCAGAATATCTCGGGGCCGATGAGGCCCATCGCGAGCTGCACGCCGAACGCAACGGCGAGGATGGTCCAGTTGAAAACCTGGAACACGCCGCGCCGCTCGTGCTTGCCCCAGCCGCGGAGGCTCGCCCACAGCGTCGGGAGCGGACCGGACAGGCCGGCTAGCCCGCCAAGGATGCCGCCGGCAAAGCCGATCGCCGCGTCCGCGATCCTGCCGCCGAAACGGAACGCCATCGGAGCGCTGAAATACAGCGCTGCCGGAAAAACCAGCAGGAGCACACCGATGGTCAGCTTGAAGATGCTCGGATCGGCATGCGCGACCAGCATCGTGCCTAAGGGAACGCCGGCGAGACCGCCGATCAGGAACGGCCAGACCAGACCGAGATCAAAGTGCCGCCACATCGACGGCAGCGTCGCGCTTTGCGCCACCACCGATGAGATCAGCCCCAGCGGCACTGCCAGCGACGGCGGCACCACGTAGAGCCAGATCCCGAGCGCCATCAGCGCGGTGCCGAAACCGGCAAGGCCCGACACGAAGCCGCCCGCGAGCGCGCCGAGAAACAGCAGCGCATAGCCGGCCGCGTGCATAGGCTCTCTCTCTTTTTGTCCTTCCGGTCCGCTTCTTCGATGCGCCCGGGATTGACTCTCTCTCTGGCGCGGATTGACGGCCTCGAGAAATGGTGAGGGGTCCGGCGCGTTACGCCGAACCCCTCTTGGTGAGATGCGTTTTCTTCGCGCGAACCGGAAATCCGCTTCGCTCGAAAACGCTTTCGCATAGACATCAGCCGGCCTGTAAGCCGGGTTCTGTAGGGCACCGCCCTGCTTGCGCGAGGCGATACGCGACGGCCATTCCTCTGGGACAACGCTTGCGCGTTGCCTCGGGCAACCTACCCGGACGGCGAGCCTGACATCGCTCCCACGGGCGTTGTCGCTGTTGGCGAACTGCCCGCGTTGCCGCCCCTATTCGGTCTTGCTCCCGGTGGGGTTTACCATGCCGGTTCCGTCGCCGGACCCGCGGTGCGCTCTTACCGCACCTTTTCACCCTTGCTGACCCGCCCTTGCGGGCGGGAAGCGGTTCGTTCTCTGTGGCACTTTCCCTGGGGTCGCCCCCGCCGGGTGTTATCCGGCACCGCATGTCGATGGAGCCCGGACTTTCCTCTCCCGCGGCCTTTCGGCGCTTGCGGGAGCGGCCGTCCGGCCGACTGACCGGCTAGGCATGGAGGTTGCCGCGAGCCGCGTCAAGCCAACAACGAGGGCCGAAATAATTTATCCTGCAGATGTCGTTCTGGATGGCGGCCGTTCGACCGGATGTCGGCGATCCAGCCGAACAGGAGGAGTGACGTCGATGCAGTATCTGTTGATGATCTATCAGAACGAAGCCGAATACGCCAAGCTCGACACCGCAACCGGTCAGAAGATGATGGGTGAATATCAGGACTTTACCCAGTCGATCATTCAGAGCGGCAATTTCAAGGCCGGCGACCGTCTGCGGCCAACCACGACGGCGACCACGGTGCGGATCCGCGACGGCAAGACGCTGACCACGGACGGTCCGTTCGCGGAGACGCGCGAGCAGCTCGGCGGTTATTACCTGATCGAGGCCAAGGATCTCGATGCCGCGATCGCCATCGCCGCGCGGATTCCCAGCGCCAGACTGGGCTCGATCGAGGTGCGGCCGATCTGGGTTTATGATTGAAGATGGCGCAGTCATTCCGCGGCGTGCGAAGCACGAACCCGGAATGACGGTGAGTGAGTGGCGAACCCGATGACGCCCTGCGAGATCGAAAAAATATTCCGTGACGAGGCGGGCCGCGCGCTGGCGACGCTGATCCGTCTGGTCGGCGATTTCGATCTCGCCGAGGATGTGCTGCAGGACGCCTTCGCGGTGGCGCTGGAACGGTGGCCGCATGCGGACGCTCCCGCCAATCCGCGAGCCTGGCTGGTCAATGTCGGACGCAACAAGGCGATCGATCGCGTCCGCCGGCAGATCGCCTTTCGCGGCAAGCAGGATCTGCTGGCCCACGAGATCGAGCTCAACGCGTCAACCGCGGACGAAGCGGCGGATGCGGCCGCGGTCGACGACGACATGCTGCGGCTGATCTTCACCTGCTGCCACCCATCCTTCGCGCCGGAGGTGCAGGTCGCCTTGACGCTGCGCACGGTCTGCGGGCTGACCACGGCGCAGGTGGCGCGCGCGTTCCTTGCGAGCGAGGACGCCATGGCGCAGCGGCTGGTTCGCGCCAAGCAGAAGATCCGTCTCGCCGGCATCGCCTACGAAGTGCCGGAGCGCGAGGCGCTGGAGCCGCGGCTCAACGGCGTGCTGGCGGTGATCTATCTGGTCTTCACCGAAGGCTATGTCGCGACCGCCGGTGCGGATCTGATGCGCCCCGACCTGGCGCGCGAGGCGATCCGGCTCGGCCGCCTGCTCGACGCGCTGATGCCGCGACGCGGCGAGGTGAAGGGATTGCTGGCCTTGATGCTGCTGCACGATGCGCGCCGCGCCGGGCGCGCCACCGAAGGCGGCGACATCGTATTGCTGGAAGAGCAGGACCGCCGCCTGTGGGACCGCGGCCAGATCGCCGAGGGATTGAGGTTGGTGGAACAGGCGCTGTCGATCCCGGGCCGGCCGGAATCCTACGCGGTGCAGGCCGCGATCGCCGCGCTGCATGCGCGGGCGCCGAATTATGGCGATACCGACTGGCCGCAAATCGCGGGACTCTATGAGGTGCTGCTGCGCATCAGCC
>NZ_JBAURI010001116.1:0-1593 GCF_049581145.1 Bradyrhizobium sp. | reverse complement strand
CCAATGCACGTAGCGCGCGGCCTCGGCGTCCGTTTTGGCGACATGCGCGGTCAGCGCCTTCACCAGCGGTATCGCGAGGTTGCCGGAGCGCGTCGCGGCCTCCGCAAGGCTCGCGAGATCGAACGCCGCCGCCGTGCAGGCCCGCGCGATCGGCTCGGCCGCGTCTTGCGGGATGACGCCGACCGCGGCCTCGGCGCGCGCCAGCGCCGCCTCGAAGTCAAGCATGTTCTGCAGCAGGGCTAAATCGTCGCAGACGGCGCGCATCGGGCCGCTCGACAGCATCGGGGCGAGCAGGGGCGAGAGGGACGTGCTCATGATGCGCGCGACCTAACCATGCTCGACTACCTCTGCCAATCCCCCAACCCGCGGCCAGCAGTCGACTTCGCGCGAGGCCTCGCGGGCCGGCACAAGGCTGCTGCGCCCGCGAACATGCGTCCCGTGCCGCCAAACTGCATCGCACACCGGCCTCAACTGGTCTTCCCTTTGGCCGGCAGGTGCCTTAACTGGGGTAACAGACCTAGTCGATCCGGGGAGGCCCTCATGGCGATGACGATGAACGGCGAAGTCCAACTCGCGGCACCGCGCGAGGCGGTGTGGGCCAAGCTGAACGATCCCGAAGTCCTGAAAGCCTGCATCCCGGGCTGCGAGGAGTTGGAGAAGACCGATGAAGGCGGTTTTCGTGCGGTCGCCAAGATGAAGGTCGGGCCGGTGTCGGCACGATTCAAGGGCAAGGTGACCCTGAGCGATCTCGATCCGCCGAACGGCTACAAGATCTCGGGCGAGGGCGAGGGCGGCGTCGCGGGCTTCGCCAAGGGCGGCGCCACGGTGGCGCTGGCCGACAAGGACGGCGGCACCTTGCTCTCCTATGATGTCGAGGCGCAGATCGGCGGCAAGCTGGCGCAGCTCGGTCAGCGCCTGATCAACGGGACCGCCAAGAAACTGGCCGATGAGTTCTTTGCCAGTTTCGCCAAGGCGGTGGAAGGGACCTGAAGTCGAGACCTGAAGTTTGCTGCGTCGCGATCGGGGCAAGGTTGCCCATTACCGGGATGGCCCATATTATGGCGCCCGAATGATTTGATGGCTGTGCTGCCGTGCAATGCGGTCGCGCAGATAATAGAGAGTGCTGATGCCCAAGATTTCCTTGATCGTGAATGGCAATCCCGTCACCGCCAATGTCGACTCCAGAACCCTGCTGGTGCAGTTCCTGCGCGAGCATCTGCGGCTGACCGGCACGCATGTCGGCTGCGACACCTCGCAATGCGGCGCCTGCGTCGTGCATCTCGACGGCAAGGCGGTGAAGTCCTGCACCACGCTGATGGTGATGGCCGATGGCCACGAGGTCAAGACGATCGAGGGGCTCGCCGCCGACGGCGCGCCGCTGCATCCGATGCAGGAGGCGTTCCGTGAGAATCATGGCCTGCAATGCGGCTACTGCACGCCGGGAATGATCATGACCGCGGTCGATATTGTGCGGCGTAAGGGCAATGAGCTTGAGGACCGCACCATCCGCGAAGAACTCGAAGGCAATATCTGCCGCTGCACCGGCTATCATAATATCGTGAAAGCGATTGCCGCCGGCGCGCGCGCGATGCG